>CAYSMM010000113.1:0-7357 GCA_964432095.1 uncultured Burkholderiaceae bacterium
GATCTTGCCGCTGAAGCGCGCCGATACCGGGCCGATCTTGACTTGTACCCCGAGGGAGTACATGCCATCTCCCGCCTTCTCCATCTTGTCGCAACCGGGGATACTCGCCATCAGAACCTCGGGGTCGTTCAACGCGTCCCAGGCTTGCTGTTGTGTCACCGCCAGCAGGCGGCTGCCGCTCATGTCCATGCTGTGTACTCTTGCTCTTTACAGTGCTCGTTCATTGCTTCATCAGGCGCGCCAGGCTTTGCGCCAGTTGCTCAAGGCTGGTGAGGTTGTGAACCGCCAGCATCGCATCGGCGTGCGCATGCAACGTGGCGGCACCTTGGGCAAGCGGTGCATAACCCTCAAACCGTAGCAGCGGATTCAACCACAGTACGCGGCCGCAATGCCGTTTGAGCCAATGCAGCTCGTCCTTCAGCACTTGCGGCTCGCCGGTGTCCAGTCCGTCGGTGATGAGCAGCACGAGGGTGCGCCGGCCCGTGAGTTTGCGCGCGTGCTGTTGGCGCAAGCTGCTGATACTGCCACCTAGCCGCGTGCCGCCGGCAAAATCTTGAATCAACCCATTCGCCGCGAGCAGCATGGCGTCGCTATCGGCCAGTTGAAACGCCGCACTCAGGTCGGTGAGTTGCGTGCCGAAGGCAAACACCTCGCGCCGGCGCTGCGCGCGCGTTGCCGCGTGCAGAAAAGCCAGCAGCAAGCGCGAGTAGCGCTCCATCGAGCCTGACACGTCCACCAGCACCAGCAGCGGATGCGGCACCCGCTGGCGTGTGCGGCGCGGCAGCCGTAACGGCTCACCGCCTGTGCGAGACGCGGCGCGCAGCACGCCGGGCCAGTCGATATGCGCACCCCGTGCACCTTGCCCGGCACGCCGTGCGGCATAACGCGGCAACGGCAGTGCGATCTCACGTGCCGTGCGCTCCACCAGCGCAAACTCTGCGGCACTCAGTTGATTGAAATCCGCCTGACGCAACCTTTCCACATCACTGGCCGTCAGCGCGGCGTCGAATTCGAGCTTCTGCTCGCCCTGGCTGGCGGGCTTGCCGCCAAAGCCGCGCTGCGGTGACAGCGCCTCACGCACCCGTGGACGGCGCTTGGACGGCTCGGCACGACCCTCGGCCGATGGCAGCATCTGCGCCAGCAGTTTGTTGGCCACGTCGGGGTTGCGGAAAAACGCGTCGAACAGTTCGCGGAACACCATGCGATCTTGCTCGCGGCTGACGAGTACAGCCTCCAGCGCGGCGCTCAAGTCGAGCTTGCTACGCACACCCACGAGAGCCGCTGCATCCTGCGCCAGCGCAATACGCGAGCTGTCCAGCGGCACACCCGCGCGCCGCAACGCGCGGCCAAACGCGGTGAGGTTGTCGGCTAGCTTGCCTGTGCGTGAATCACCGAGCATGTGAGCCCCCACGCTGCGTGCGCATAAGCCGCACACCCCACAAAATGATCATGTCACGCCCTCGGTCTGCAGTACTTCGCTCGCCAGCTCACGCGTGAGCGCAGCAACATCCTCGCGCTGCTTGAACAGGATGCCAGCTGTATCAGCCACCACCTCGGGGTCGAGCGCCAGCGTGTCCAGTGCCACGAGTGCCTTGGCCCACTCCACGCTCTCGGCCACGCCGGGCAGGCGATGGAAGGCATTGCGAAACGGCTCAAGCCTCAGCTTCTCGACAAACGCCGCCACCTGCGCGGCCAGTTGCTCGCTGGCCTGCGGCGCACGCGCACGCACGATGGCAAGTTCGCGCTCGCGGTCGGGGTAGTCGAGCCAGTGATACAGGCAACGCCGCTTCACTGCGTCGTTCAAGTCGCGTGTGCGGTTACTGGTAAGAATCGTAACCGGTGGGTATATAGCCTTTACTGCACCTATCTCGGGAATACTGACTTGGTACTCACCAAGGTACTCCAGGAGAAATGCCTCGAACGGCTCATCGGCACGGTCGATTTCGTCTATCAGCAGCACCGCGCCGGGCGCGGGCGCCTGCAGTGCTTGCAACAGCGGACGCGCAATCAGATAGCGCGGCTGGTACACCTCCGCCTCCACGGCTTTCGCGTCTGCCTGGGTGTGTGCAGCCTCGGCGGCTTTCATGTGTAGCAGTTGCGCAGCGTAGTTCCATTCGTATAGTGTCTCGCGCTGCTCCAGCCCGTCATAACACTGCAGCCGCAACAATGGGCGGCCAAGCGCCTGCGCCAGACTCTTGGCCAGTTCGGTTTTGCCGACACCGGGCTCGCCTTCCAGCAGCAGCGGCCGCTTGAGCTGGAGCGCCAGGAACACCGCCGTAGCCAAGCGCCGGTCACACAGGTAACCAGCACCAGCCAAGCGCTGCGTCAGTGCATCGATCGACGCTGCGCCGTCATCAGCCTTCATGAATCAGCCTAGCCCAGCGCCTTGGCTACTGCGCGTTGTGTCATCACGCTGATGAGCTGCGCTCGATACTCCGCGCTCGCATGAATATCGCTGTTCAGCCCCGCGGCATCGACCTTCACGCCCGCTGCAGCCTCGACGGCGAAGCTTTTGTTGAGCGCATCTTCCATGCCTTTGTGACGGAACACGCAGTTTGCAGCACCGGTGACCGCCACCCGCACGCCAGCATCGGTCTGCGCCACGAACACTCCCACCATGGCAAAGCGTGACGCGGGCTGTTTGAACTTCATGTAAGCCGCGCGCTTGGGTATAGGGAAGCTGACCGCGGTGATGACCTCACCCTCGTTGAGCGCGGTGCTGTACAGGCCCGTGAAGAAGTCGTCCGCAGCAATCCTGCGTGCGTTGGTGTGCACGGTTGCGTTGAGGGCGAGCACGGCGCTGGGGTAGCAGGCCGCGGGGTCGTTATTGGCAATCGAGCCACCGAGCGTGCCCATGGCACGTACCTGTTTGTCGCCGATGTGCGATGCCAGATCGGCAAGTGCCGCGATCGTGCCTTTCACGTCTGCGCTGGCGGCCACGGCAGCATGGCGCGTCATCGCGCCAATCACCAGTGCGTTGCCGTCGCGCTTGATGCCTGCCAACTCGGCAATGGCACCCAGATCCACCAGCTTGCCAGGATCGGTCAGGCGCAGTTTCATGGACGCAAGCAGCGTTTGCCCGCCAGCCAGTAACTTGCCAGCGGCAGCAGCCTTTGCAGCATCGGCCACCGAGGCCGGGCGCTCATAGTTGAATGCATACATGTGTGTCTCCTTGCTGCGCTCAGGCTTTGGCCGATTGAATGGCTTGCCACACGCGGTGCGGCGAAGCGGGCATATCGAGATCCTTCACACCCAGGGGGCGCAGTGCATCAAGCACGGCGTTGATCACCGCAGGCGGCGAGCCAATCGCCCCGGCCTCGCCGCAACCCTTGGTGCCCAGCGGGTTGTGACTGCAAGGCGTGCTGACTGTGTCGAGTTTGAACATCGGGATGTCGTCGGCACGTGGCATGGCGTAATCCATGAAGCTGCCGGTGAGCAACTGGCCAGTTTCGCGGTCGTACACGCAGTTTTCGAGCAGCGCCTGGCCTATGCCTTGCACCAGGCCACCGTGCACCTGGCCTTCCACGATCATGGGGTTGATGATGGTGCCGAAGTCGTCCACCGCCGTGAAGCGGTCGATGCGGACCATGCCGGTTGCGGGGTCCACCTCGGTCTCGCAAATATAAGTGCCCGCCGGGAAGGTGAAGTTGGTCGGGTCATAAAACGCGGTTTCGTTCAGGCCCGGTTCGAGCTTATCCAGCGGATAGTTGTGTGGCACGTAGGCTGTCAGCGCTACTTGTCCGAAGGCGACCTTTTTATCCGTGCCCTTGACCTTGAACTCGCCCCCCGAGAACTCGATGTCGGCGTCACTGGCCTCCAGCAGGTGCGCCGCAATCTTCTTGGCCTTGGTCTCGATCTTGTCCAGTGCTCTCATGATGGCTGCGCCACCTACGCTGATGGAGCGCGAGCCATACGTACCCATGCCAAACGGCACGCGGCCCGTGTCACCATGCACCACGTCCACGTTTTCAACCGGAATGCCCAGCCGCGCAGCCACCACCTGCGCAAACGTGGTTTCATGTCCCTGGCCATGGCTGTGCGAACCGGTAAACACCGTGACGCTGCCCGTAGGATGCACGCGAATTTCGCCGCACTCAAACAGGCCGGCCCGCGCACCCAAGGCGCCTGCGATGTTGGACGGCGCAATGCCGCAAGCCTCGATGTAGCTGGAGTAGCCGATGCCACGCTTGAGCCCCTTGGCTTCGCTGGCCTTGCGACGTTCTTCAAAGCCTGCGACGTCGGCCAATTGCTTAGCCTTGTCCATGCAGGCGTGGTAGTCGCCCACGTCGTATTGCAGGGCGACCGGCGTCTGATATGGAAACTGTGTGATGAAGTTGCGCTTGCGGATTTCGTCTTGCGACAGGCCCAGCTCCCATGCTGCGCGCGTAACCAGGCGCTCCAGCAGGTAGGTCGCCTCGGGGCGCCCAGCACCGCGGTAAGCATCCACCGGCGCGGTGTTGGTGAACCACGCGTCCACTTCCACGTAGATCTGCGGCGTGGTGTACTGCCCAGCCAGCAGTGTGGCGTAGAGAATCGTCGGTACCGCAGTGGCAAACGTGGACAGATAGGCGCCGAGGTTGGCGTCGGTGTGCACGCGCAGCGCGAGGAACTTGCCGTCCTTGTCCATCGCGAGTTCGGCATGCGACACATGATCGCGACCGTGCGCATCACTCAAAAAGCTCTCGGTCCGCTCGGCGGTCCACTTGATGGAGCGGTTGAGCTTTTTCGCCGCCCATGTAAGGCAGACATCCTCGGCATACAAGTAAATCTTGGAGCCGAAGCCTCCGCCCACATCGGGCGCGATGACTCGTACCTTGTGCTCGGGCAGGCCCATTACAAACGCTGTCATCAGCAGGCGCTCAACGTGGGGGTTCTGATTGGCGACGTAAAGCGTGTACTCATCGCTCGCCCGGTTGTACATACCGATGGCAGCGCGCGGCTCCATCGCATTGGGAATCAGCCGGTTGTTATACAAATCCAGCTTGGTGACATGTGCTGCACTGGCAAACACGGCATCCACCGCGCCCTTGTCACCAATCGCCCATTTGTAGCAATGGTTGTTTGGCGCGACGTCATGCACCGCCGCAGCCTTGGCGGCATCGCGTACGTCCACCACAGCGCTGAGCACGTCGTAGTCCACATCCACCAATTCAGCGGCGTTCCTGGCTTGATCGAGCGTAGCAGCGACCACCATGGCCACGTGATCGCCTACGTATCGCACCTTGCCCTGCGCGAGAATCGGATGCGGAGGCTCTTTCATCGGCGTGCCATCGGTGCTGGTGATGAGCCAGCCGCAAGGCAGGCCGTTGATCTTGTCGGCGGCGACATCTTCACCGGTATACACCGCCAGCACACCGGGCGCGGCCTTGGCGCGGCTGGCGTCGATCTTGTTGATCTTTGCGTGTGCGTGCGGCGAGCGCACGAACACGGCGTAGGCCTGGTTGGCCAGATTGATGTCGTCGGTGTATTGGCCTGCACCCGTCAAGAAACGGTAGTCCTCCTTGCGGCGGATGGCGTCGCCGATGTACGGCAACTTGGCAAAATCTGCTGCTCCCATGATGCTCTCCTGCTGTGCTTACGCGCGCATGCCAGCAGCACCCTGCTGCACGGCCTTGACGATGTTCTGATAACCGGTGCAGCGGCACAGGTTACCCTCCAGCAATTCGCGGATTTCTCCTTCGCTGGCATGGGGATGATGGGTGCACAAATCCACCGCGCTCATCACCATGCCGGTGGTGCAAAACCCGCATTGCAAGCCGTGGCACTCCTTGAATGCGGCCTGCATCGGGTGCATGGTGCCGTCGGCCTTCGACAGGCCCTCGATGGTGGTAATGCTTGCGCCTTGTGCCTGTGCTGCGAGTACGTTGCAGCTTTTCACTGCAGTGCCGTTCATCAGAACTGTGCATGCACCGCACTGCGCGGTGTCACAGCCGATGTGCGTACCCGTGAGCCGTAGGTTCTCTCGCAGGGCCTGCACCAACAGGGTGTTGGGCAGCACATCCAGAGTGGCCGCTTGTCCGTTGACCGTGAGCTGTACTTGCATGTCGTTTCTCCTTTATTTCTCGTTTCCCGCGTGTGGGCACGCGTATATGAATACTTGTGTGTGCAGTCAAATGGCAGTGTTGTGCCAGCCTATGGAGGCATACGCTAGGCAAAACCCTAGGCTTTGACAGATGCTGTTGAAAATTCTCAAAATAGAACAGCACTGCAGTCAACGCCACCACGTGCAATTCATATTGCAGCGCAGCACCGATTTCTGCAGCCATCATTCTTCGCTCGCGAATTCGACAAATAGATGACCATGCCCACACCCGCGGTTGTATCAGCCGCTTACGCAGAGCTGCGATTGGCGCGCATTGAGCGGGCGCGACGCGCTGTGCTGACCGGCCAGCCCAACAGCCAAAGCGACCTGGAGCCGTGGATCGAGCGCTCATGGCGGCGCTGTATGGCCAGCGGCCAGCGGCCCGAACATCACGTGGGCTTCGACATGGTCTCAGCCCAGGCCGCGCGGCGCACACGCGAGGCAAACCATGCGCTGGCCAATGCCGCAAAGCCGTTGATGGACAAGCTGGCGCGCACGATCGCACAAACGCAATACTTCGCCATTCTCACCAACGCTCAGGGTGTGGTTGTGGGCACCAGCGGTGACACCGCGCGCCACGGTCGCGCTGCAAGCCTGATCGCGCGCATGGGTGTCGATCTTTCAGAACGCGCAATCGGCACCTCGGCCATCAGCGCTGCACTGATCGAGCTGCAACCCGTGTGGCTGCATCGCGGTGAACATTTTTATACCGATACCTCTGTCTACAGCTGCGCAGGAGCGCCGGTATTCAACCCCGACGGGCGATGTGCTGGCATGCTCGACCTCACCGGCGTCAATGCGCAAGAGCGGCCCGAGCTGCGCCATGTGGCGCGGCACTTTGCACGGGGCATCGAAAACGCGCTCGTCGCTGCGCGGCCGCATGCGCTGCTGCTACACCTGCGCTGGCCAGGCGACCTCTACTCTCACGAAGACGAGGGGCTGGTCGCACTAGACAAGGACGGCGCAGTGACCGGCTGCAATTCAGCGGTCCGGCAAATGCTGACGAATGCGCAAGCAGCGGGGCCAGTGCAACATATCGAGGATTTGTTTGCGATACAACCCGGCCTGCTGCTCGACGCAGCGCGCCGCGGGCATGCGATCGAAGTGCCGTTGTGGTCGGGCCTGCGCGTGCAGGTGCACGCCAGCACGGCGCATCGTGCGGCCGCAGAGCCCAGCGTAGCCGGCGCTGCGCCGCTCAAGGAGATCGAGGCTGAGTTGATACGCAAGGCGGTCGACGAGGCCCGCGGTAATGTGGCTACCGCAGCGCGCACCTTG
>CAYSMM010000114.1:0-7344 GCA_964432095.1 uncultured Burkholderiaceae bacterium
TCGGCGCGGATGCGCACCTCGCCGCCCTCGGGCTTGGGCTCCAGGCCGTGTTTGATGGCGTTTTCCACCAGCGACTGCAACATCATCGGCGGGATGTCAGCACTGTGCAGCGCCTCGGGCACATCGACCGTGAAGCTCAACCGCTCGTCCATGCGCACTTTGAGAATTTCAAGGTAGTCACTCACGAGCTTGATCTCGCGCTCAAGGGTGGTAGAAGCCTCGCGCATTTGCGGCAAGGCCGCACGCAAATACGAGATCAGCGTCTTTTGCATCTTGGATGCGCGCTTGGGATCGACGTCGATCAGGTAATCCACCGACGCCATGGTGTTGAACAAAAAATGCGGCTCCACCTGCGCCTGCATGGCCTTGAGTTGTGCGTCGCTTAATTGCCGCTTGAGCGCCTCACCCTCGGCACGCTGTGTGGCGCGATAGGCCGCCACACGGGCTCGGTACTGCGAGCCAGCCATTAGCTTGAGCATGGTGAGCGTGATGACCAGGATGAATGCGATCAGCGTCACGATCTCGTCCCAGTTGATGACGTTCTCCTCTGCATACTCATACTCCAGCTCCGCGCGAAGCTGACTCTCGATCGAGTTACGCGCCTTCTTGATCGCCCGCTCGATCTGCCGGGACAATGTCTCGGAATTGTTGGACGCATCGATCACGTAGATCTTGGCCTTCGGCTCGTCGAGATCGACCAGCTCGCCATCCTCGTCAACTTTGGGTGGCATCGGAGTATCAGCACTCTTGGCGGCTATCTCGGCCACCTCGGTCGTCGCAGCTACCGGCGCAGCAGTTGCAACGGGTGTGGCGGGTGCGACTGGTTTGGGATCTGGGGCCTTCACATCGACCTTGACGCCGCTGAAACGCACGGTCTTGGCGACGTTGCCCTCTTCATCGAGCTCTTCCACCGTGAGGCCTTCGGGGCCAATGCTGATGCGCTTGGTTTGCTTTCCGTCAGGCCCGAGCACTGCGGAAATTTCAACGCCTTTGTCCTCAGTGTCTTTGCCGGGCGTGGCAGTGCTGGTGGCGGGCGCCCTATGGGGCTTAGGGGGCTTGGGCGGCTTGCGGCTTTCGGTAACCACCGAATTCGGACCTACCCGGATCACCTTGGCCACTTTGCCATCCAGCGGGCCGCCCTTGTCGCCCATGATCTGGATTTCTACCGGGCCGGCAAGCTCCGCTGGCAAGCGGCTACGACGCTCGAGCTTGGCCGAGATCAAACCCATCACCACCAGGAACAGCAGCGACACCCCAAAAAAGCGCGCCCAGGACATACGCGCCAAAAACCAGCTTGCACGCGACCATGTGCCCTCGGGCGCGGGCACATCGTCGCCGGTGTCCTCGATTGGGCCCTCGGCCGGCTGATACTCGGGGTTGCCGCGCAACACCACCCGGATGATGAGCACCACGAACCACAACATGGCGAAAGTGGCCATGATGATTTCGGACAGCCGCCCGAGGTTGGCCGAAGACACGATGCCCGCCATCAGCCCAGCGGCACAAAAGGCCAGCAGACTGATGAGGAAAAACCGGCGCCATGAAATGGTGGACGCAAACCGCATGAATCCGCTGGTTGTGTTCAGTGACATACTGGCAATGTAGCAGCCGGTTTCTGCCACTTGTTCGGCTTGCGACAGGCCGCATGCGGTGCGGACGAAGTGCATTCGTCGGCGCTATTCGGCAGTTGGGCGGCTAGCAGCCAGATTTTGTCTTTCATCTGGAACGACCCTCGCCAAGTGCGGCTAAAGTAGGCGCCATGTTGCAGCAATACGTTCAACGCTACCGGGCCTGGGAAGCTCGTCAGCTCCACAAGCTGTCGCCCATCGAGCGCGAGCAGGTACATGCCTTGAACCGCGATTGGAAGGCATGGCACTGGCTCATTGCGCTGGGTGCAATAGCGGCATACGCCAGTCTGTTCGCCTGGACCATCATCAGTTTTTCGCCGGACGCCAGCTTCAGCGGCGTGTGGATGGGTGCATTCGGCGGCGCCATGGGGTTGAGTTTATCGGCGCTGGGCATCTGGTTCGGTTATCGCCGCTACAACGGCCAGCGGGTTGCGCGCTTCGTGCTGATGTTCATCGGCATCATGTACTTGGGCGGGCTGACAGGCGCATTTGTTGGCCGTATTGTCCGGTGGCTCGAGACCGGCGGCGCATTCGACATGGGCGGCATGAACCTTCTGGCAAGATTGACTAGCACATTGCTGCTGATCGGTGTAACCCTCAGCGTGATCTACGGGCTGGTGATCTACCTGCGCAACCGCGAGCACGATGCGGTGGAGGCTGCGCGAGCCGCTGAGCGGCGAGAGCAGCAAGTGCAGCAAAGCATGGTGCATATGCAGTTACAGGTCGCACGTGCGCAGCTCGAGCCGCACTTTCTGTTCAACACGCTGGCCATGATCCGCCGCGATGTGGCCAAGCAGCCGCAGGTGGCGCAGCAATCCCTGGACGAGTTGATCACCTTCCTGCGCGGCGTGCTGCCGCAAGTGCAGGCCTGTTGTCAGAGCCTGGACGACGAACTCAACATCGTGAGTAACTATCTGGCGCTGATGAAGCGCCGCATGGGCACGCGGCTGGAATACACACTTCACATCGCACCCGAGGCCGCTGAGCGTGATTGGCCGCCTGGCATGCTGCTCACGCTGGTGGAAAACGCCATCAAACACGGCATAGAGCCTGACACGCAAGGCGGCCGCATCGACGTGAGCGCCGCGCTGCAGGGCAGCAACTTCGTGGTGACAGTAGCTGACACCGGCCGCGGCCTGGATATGAACAGTGCAAGCGGCGTCTCCGATGGCACCGGCCTTTCAATGGTGCGCAAGCAGCTTCAAGCCCTGTATGGAACGCGCGCCAAAATCGAGCTTGCACCCAACGAGCCCAAGGGATTCGTCGTGCGCGTCACCATTGAGCCAGTCGAACGATCAAAAGCACACTAAAAACCATGACCACTGCATTGATCGTTGAGGATGAACTGCCGATGGCTGCGCAGTTGCAGGAAGAACTGAACGCTGCATGGCCCGAGTTGGCCCTGCTGGCGCCTGCGCACGACGGCGACACCGGCTTGCACCGTGCGCTCGATCTCAAGCCCGATGTGGTGTTTCTCGACATCCGCATGCCCGGCAAAACCGGCCTGGAGGTGGCGCGTGAGCTGAGCGACAACGGCTTTTGCGGCCACATCGTGTTTGTGACAGCTTACGACCAGCATGCGCTGGAGGCTTTCGACGCAGGCGGCGTGGATTACCTGCTCAAGCCTTTGGAGCGCAGCCGCTTGGAGCGCACGGTACAGCGCCTCAAGCAGCGACTGGCCGGTGCATCGCCTGAGCTGACTCAGGATATTTCACCGGTTCTTCGCCGTTTGCTCGACGTGCAGCCTCACGCGGCTGGCCCGCGGCTGCAATGGATCAAGGCCAAAAGCGGTGCGAGTGTGCGCTTCATACCAGTGGACGAGGTGCTGTACTTCAAGGCTGACTCGAAAGTGATGCTGGTGCGCACAGCCGAGCGCGAGGCGGTGATTTCACTCACTCTCAAAGAGCTGCTGCAACAGCTCGACCCGAACGACTTCTGGCAGATTCACCGCTCCACCATCGTACGAGTCTCGGCGATCGAGCAAGTCAAACGCGTGGACGTGGAAGACCTCGAGGTGCACATCAAAGCGACAGGAGATGTGCTGCCCGTCAGCAAGCCCTACTTTCACCTGTTCAAGGGTATGTAGGGGCTAGGCTGCACGATGATTACGCATTCTTTACATTATACCCCATTATCTATATAGCATTGGCTGCACAGTAAAATGGCAGTAATGACACTATAGAATGCAGAGTATCAACGTAAGCCCCCAGTGTACTTCTTGATCACTTTGGCCTTGAGCTTTTCATCCGTCGAATTCTTCGGTTGATTTTCCGGCGCGACAAAAGTGCTGGGCCAGTCGCTGGCCGTGCCAGTTGCGGGCCCGGTTACCCCGCCGCCGCTCAAGCGGCTCTCTCCCGATGAGTTGGCCCGGGTGAGTGTTGGTGGCGGCATGGTCTGCGCCCCAGCACCGGGTGTGTCGCCCGTGCTCTCTCGCGGACCAAACATCTTGTAGCGAACGTAGTTGGCGTATTGCCGCAAGCGCTCGTCCTGGCTGGTCGAGGCTTGATCGAGCACCTCTTTGGCGTACGCAAAGTCGTGCATGAAATGCCCGACGTCCAGCGCGCGCCCGAACTCGCGGCGCATCGGAACGACCATGCGCAGCAAGTAGTTCATGATCTGGCTGTCGTTACTGCCACCCGATACTGTCGTTGCCATGTCCTGTGGCTTTCAGGTTACGGTCATTCAAGTTGTTGAGATGACCATCAGCTCTGGGCGATCATCTCGCCGTGCTGCGCAAGGTCGAGGCCGGTCTTTTCCTCTTCAGCATCGACGCGTAAGCCCGCAATCACCTTGACTGCCATCAGCACGACGAAGGTCGCTACTGCGGTGTAAGCTATCACGGCAAGCGCACCAATCACATTGGTGACTACCGTCGCCGTAACGGGCGCAACCTCCGGCAGAGCAAACACCGGCGTGAGTACAGTGCCTACGATACCGCCCACGCCATGCAACGCAAACACGTCCAACGTATCGTCAATACCCGTTTTGGCCTTGAAGGCCGTCACAGCCACGAAACAAACGATACCCGCGATGGCACCGAGCGACAACGCCCCCACCAGACCTGTATAGCCTGAGGCTGGCGTGACGGCAATCAATCCAGCAATCGCACCTGTCATCATGCCCAACACACTCATCTGGCCGCGGCGCACATACTCGCACAAGCCCCACACAAACGCGCCGGTACTAGCTGCAACTTGAGTGGCCAGCAAAGCGCCAACAGCACGACTGCTGGCCTCGAATGCAGAACCGGCATTGAAGCCAAACCAGCCGGCCCACAGGAGGCCAGCACCCAGCACAGTGAAGAGCAGGTTATGGGGCACCATGGGCTCCTTACCGAAGCCGCGACGGGGGCCGATGACCAGGGCGGCCACCAAGCCGGTGACGCCTGACACGATATGCACCACCGTGCCACCGGCAAAGTCCATGTGCCCCATCTTTGCTAGCCAGCCCGTGGGTTGCCAAACCCAGTGTGCCATGGGAGCGTATACCGCCAGCAGCCACAGTGCGGCGAACACCACCGTTGCTCCCAGCCGCATGCGCTCAGCCGTAGAGCCCAACACCAACGCAAACGTGATGATGGCAAAGGCCAACTGAAACATGAAGAACACTGGCTCGGGCACCGTGGGCGCAAGGGTGTGTACGCCGACCTTTGCACCGATCAGCTTTTCGGCAAACGCGCGGTCTAGCCCACCAAAGAAGCCATTACCGTCGGTAAATGCCAGTGAATAACCGATCACAGCCCACAAGAGCGTGATCACCGCAGCCGCACAGGCGGTATGTGCCACGATGGACAGTGCATTCTTGGTACGCAGCATGCCGCTGTAGAACAAAATAATGCCAGGCATGGTCATCAGCATCACGAGCACCGTGCAGATCAAAAGCCACGCCGTGTTGGCACCATCGAAGCCTTGCACTTGGCTGGCGCCCTGTGCTTTTTGCGCATTGCTATTGTTCGACACAGCGGGCAGGTTTGCGCTGACCGTGGAAGTGGCAGCAGCACCCGGAGCTGGCATAGAAGTTGGAGCGGCCGGCATTGGCTTCGCATCAGCCGCTGCCGGGTCAGCTTGTGTCACCTGTACCTGTGTAGCAGGCTGAGTAGGGGTTTGCTGTGCGAACGACGCAGAGGCTGGCACCAACAGGAAGACCGCAGTCAATGCCGTGCAGCGCAAGTTCGGGAGAAGCGTTTGGAGAGTGAACCGCATATGAAACCTCATTCTTTGCAGATCTTTCGCTCAAGCCGGGACCCAGCAGCAACAGAAGAGAGTGGATCGGACTTGTAACAGATTTGTAATTAATTTACACCAAAATTTTGTGATTTGCCCTGCGAGGTCAAATACTTGGATCGATTATTCGTGAGCAATAGTCATTTCTGGTATTTTTCCGTAGCAACTAGGCAACGATTAACTGTCATGTATGTAACGCCATTGGCAGTGTCTTGGTGATGATCGCTCCCCTTACCACACGCATGCCTCGCTACTGCCCCATCACCACGCCTTCGCGCCTCGGGTCGGCACCGCCGAACCAGCCGTTGCGTGTGCGCTGGATGGCTTGGAGGCCGCTGGTCTGCTCGATCTCGCGCACGTCATGGCCGCGCTGTTTGAGCTGCTCGACCACCGCGGCGGAGAACCGGCCCCGCTCCAACTCTGTAGCGCCTCGGTCGCCCAGATTGCGGCTGCCGAAGTTGGGCAGGCTGATGGCCTGCTGCACGTTCAAGCCCCAATCGAGCGTGCCCACCAACACTTTGGCCAGGTAGTTGATGATGAGCGACCCACCCGGCGAGCCTGCGCTCATGACGAGTTGCCCGTTGGCTTTATCGAACACCAGTGTGGGCGCCATGCTCGAGCGCGGGCGCTTACCCGGCTGCACGCGGTTGGCTACCGGCTTGCCGCTCTCCTCGGCCACGAACGAAAAATCAGTCAGCTGGTTGTTCAGCAGAAATCCGCGCACCATTTGCCGCGAGCCGAATACGTCCTCGATCGTCGTCGTCATCGACAACGCGTTGCCAAATGCATCGACGATGGAGATGTGAGAGGTCGAGGGCAGCTCGGGGCTGCGATCGTGCGCCATTGCGACTGTTGCGCCGTGCGGCATACCTGGCTGTGCCTTGCCCGATGCATTGCTCGCTATGCCTTTGGCGCGGTCCTGCAAATACGCCTTGTCGATCAGGCTTGCCCAACTCCCCCCGGGCAGCGGCACGAAGTCGGTGTCGGCCACGTACAAGCCACGATCCGCGTAGGCCAACCGCCCCACTTCGCTGATCAGATGCACCGCATCAGCCGTGGGTACGCCTGCCACAGGCGCGCTTGCGCTCAGATTACGCGGCTCCAGCATGCCCAGCATTTGCGCAATTGCAATACCGCCCGACGATGGCGGCGGAAAACCGCAGACGCGGTATTGGCGGTAGTCGCTGCAAACCGGCTCGCGTACTTTGGCCTGGTACGCGGCAAAGTCGCTCTCGGCCAGCAAGCCGGGATTCAAAGGATGTGCGCGCACCTTGGCAACGATGTCTCTAGCAATCTGCCCGCGGTAGAACACATCGACGCCCTTACTTGCAATTTCGCGCAGCACGGCGGCCAGCTCTGGGTTCTTGAGCACGGCGCCCACCGCCTTGGGGGTGCCGTCTGCGTTGTAAAAGTACGCTGCAGCCGTAGCGTCTTTCTTCAGGTGTTGCTCGCTGGCCAGCAGCATGTGCAGGCGCGGGCTGATCTTGAAGCCC
>CAYSMM010000115.1:0-7304 GCA_964432095.1 uncultured Burkholderiaceae bacterium
TCCTCACTTACGCTTGAGTAAGCTCCGGTTCCTCGTGGGCCCCGTTCCTTGCCTTGCGCCCGCTCGCTAAACTTCTTCAGCATTCCCTTATGCGCCTGTTGTGTAGTTACGTTGCGGCTACAGGCGGCACAGTTGTTAGAGCAGTATCGAGGAGCAGTCATGACCAAAAAACAGGCCACGGGCCGTATCATCAAGAAGTACCCCAACCGCAGGCTGTACGACACCAACACCAGCGCCTACATCACGCTGGCTGACGTGAAGCAACTGGTGCTCAAGGGTGAGGCGTTTCGCGTGCAAGACGCAAAGAGCGCTGAAGACCTCACACGCAGCATCCTGTTGCAAATCATTCTTGAGGAGGAGGCAGCCGGCACGCCGCTGTTCAGCGAGGCGGTGCTGGCGCAGATGATCCGCTTCTACGGCAACGCCATGCAAGGCATGATGGGCGCGGTCCTGGAGCGTCAGGTGCAGGCCTTTGCTGAAATGCAGAACAAGCTGGCCGAGCAGGCTACGCAGATGCCCGACTTTCGCAACATGGGTGCAGATGCGTGGAGCAAGCTGCTACAACAATCCAACCCCATGCAGAACATGATGTCGAGCTATCTGCAGCAAAGCCGCGACATGGCCGAGAAAATGCAGCAACAGATGTTCAGTGCGTTTGGCGGCAAGAAGTAAGAGGCGGCTTTACCGCTTTGATGAAGCGAATATTGTGGATACTAATTTGTCTATAGCGGCTTTATTGCACAATTTATGCGCAGATAAAGCGTTATAGGCAGTGCAGTATAAGCATCTGCGTATCCAGGCGCCTGCCGCTGCGACAATGACGGGATGATTGCAGCACTAACAGATTCTCCGCAAGATACCCACAGACCCAGCGCTCCACCCAAGGTGGGTTTCGTATCGCTCGGCTGCCCCAAGGCGCTGGTGGATTCCGAGCACATCCTCACGCAATTGTCGGCCGAGGGCTACACCACCTCCAAAAGCTATGAAGGTGCTGATCTCGTCATCGTCAACACCTGTGGCTTCATCGACGACGCCGTCAAGGAAAGCTTGGACACGATAGGCGAGGCGCTGGCTGCCAACGGCAAAGTCATCGTCACCGGATGTCTGGGCGCCAAGAGCAACAATAAGGGCGACAATCTGGTCGCATCGATTCACCCGCGCGTGCTCGCTGTTACCGGTCCACATGCCACCGACGAGGTGATGCAGGCCGTCCATACACACCTGCCCAAGCCGCACGACCCGTTCGTCGATCTCGTGCCGGCAGCGGGCATCAAGCTCACGCCCAAGCATTACGCGTATCTCAAGATCAGCGAAGGCTGCAATCACCGCTGCACGTTTTGCATCATTCCCAGTATGCGCGGCGATCTGGATTCGCGCCCCATCGGAGACGTGCTGAATGAAGCCAAGGCGCTGTTTGAAAGCGGTGTCAAAGAGCTGCTGGTGGTGAGCCAGGACACGAGTGCCTACGGGGTGGATCGCAAGTACGTCACTGGCTTTTGGAACGGTGCACCTGTCAAGACGCGGTTGCTGGAACTGGTGCAAAAGCTCGGCGAGCTAGCCGAGCCCTTCGGCGCCTGGGTACGGCTGCATTATGTATACCCCTATCCGCATGTGGACGACGTGATTCCTCTGATGGCTTCGGGCCATGTGCTGCCGTACCTCGATGTGCCGTTTCAGCATGCGCACCCCGATGTGCTCAAGCGTATGAAGCGGCCGGCCAATGGCGAGAAGAACCTGGAGCGCCTGGCGCGTTGGCGCCAGATGTGCCCGCAAATCGTGGTGCGCTCGACTTTCATTGCCGGGTTTCCGGGTGAGACCGAAGCGGAGTTTCAAACGCTGCTCGACTTTATCGACGAGGCCGAGCTCGACCGCGTCGGCTGTTTTGCCTACTCACCCGTCGACGGCGCAGCGGCCAACGTGATCGAAGGGCAACTGCCGCAGGAGTTACGCGAGGAGCGCCGCGCGCGCTTCATGGCCGTGGCCGAGCGCGTGTCGGCTCGCAAGTTGCAGCGCCGCGTAGGCAGCATGATGAAAGTCATCGTCGACCAAGCGCGGGGCTACAACGGAAAAAGCGGCGGTACCGGCCGCAGCTACGCCGACGCACCCGAGATCGACGGTGTCGTACATATCGCGCCGCCAGTACGCGTCAGCCAGAAACTCAAGGTGGGCGAGTTCGCCACGGTGCGCATCACGGGTACACAGGGGCATGATTTATTGGCAGAACTCATATGAGTACAAATCTGTTATCCACACCTATCAACCAGAAAGAGGTTGATACAGAAGTGAGTATTGCTTATCGAACGCTGGGTGAAGGCCCGCCTGTTTTGCTGCTACATGGGCATCCACAAACGCATGTGATCTGGCACAAAGTTGCACCGGTGCTGGCTGAACGCTTCACTCTCGTGCTGCCCGATTTGCGTGGCTATGGCCGCAGCAGCAAGCCGCAAGGGTTGGAGGATCACAGCAACTACAGCAAGCGTGCCATGGCGCAAGACATGGTAACGCTGATGCACAGGCTCGGCCACGAGCGTTTTGCCGTATGCGCACACGACCGCGGCGCGCGCGTGACACACCGCATGCTGCTCGATCACCCGCAGTGCGTGAGCCGCGCCATGCTGCTGGACATTGCGCCCACGCTGGCGATGTATGAGCAAACCAGCATGGACTTCGCCCGGGCTTACTGGCATTGGTTCTTTCTCATACAAAAGGCGCCACTGCCCGAACGCATGATCGAGGCCGACATCGAGTTCTATGCCAAGAGCGTGATGATCAGCCGCCACCTGACCCCAGCCACATTTGCGCCCGAAGCCTGGCAGGACTATCTGGAGTGCTTGCGCTTGCCCGGCGCGATTCATGCGCTGTGCGAAGACTATCGCGCTGCTGCCAGCATCGATCTGGAGCACGACCGTGACTCACGTGACGCGGGCCACAAAGTGCAGTGCCCGCTGCACGTGCTGTGGGGCCAGCGCGGCATCATCGAGCGGTGTTTTGATGCGCTTACCGAGTGGCGCAAGGTGGCGGTGAATGTGAGCGGCCAGAGCCTGGACTGCGGGCACTACATTCCTGAAGAGGCGCCGCAGGAATTGCTGGCACACATCAATGCATTCTTTCAGACGGAGATGTCTGTATGACGTATCGTATCGCTGTCATCGCCGGAGACGGCATTGGCAAAGAGGTGATGCCCGAGGGCCTGCGCGTGCTGGACGCCACGGCGCGCAAGTTTGGTATTGCACTACAGTTCGATCACTTCGATTTTTCGAGCTGCGACTATTACGCTCGCCACGGCAAGATGATGCCGGACAACTGGAAGGATTTGATCGGCAGTCACGACGCCATTTACTTCGGCGCAGTAGGCTGGCCCGCAACCGTGCCCGATCATGTGTCGTTGTGGGGCTCGTTGATACAGATGCGGCGTGAGTTCGACCAATACATTAACCTGCGCCCGGCCAGGTTGATGCCCGGCATTACGGCCCCGGTGGTCAGGCGTGACGGCACCCAGTACTCGCCGGGTGAGATCGACTTTTACATCGTACGTGAGAACACCGAGGGCGAGTACTCGTCTATCGGTGGACGCATGTTCGGCGGTACTGAACGCGAGTTTGTGTTGCAAGAGTCGGTGTTCACGCGCACCGGGGTAGACCGTGTGCTGAAGTTTGCATTCGAGCTGGCCGCCTCACGCCCCAAGCGGCACCTGACCAGCGCGACCAAGAGCAATGGCATTTCGATTTCCATGCCCTTCTGGGACGAACGTGTAGAAGCGATGGCCCAGCACTACCCCGGTCTGGACGTAGACAAGTTTCACATCGACATACTGACGGCGCACTTCGTGCAGCGGCCGGCGTTCTTCGACGTCGTCGTGGCCAGCAATTTGTTTGGCGACATCCTGAGCGACCTCGGCCCCGCGTGCACCGGCACCATTGGTATTGCGCCCAGTGCCAACCTGAACCCGGAGCGCAAGTTCCCGTCGTTGTTCGAGCCTGTGCATGGCAGCGCGCCCGACATTGCGGGCCGCAACATCGCTAACCCGATAGGCCAGATCTGGGCCGGCGCGATGATGCTCGATTTTCTGGGGCATAAGGCTGCGCACGACGCCATCCTCATGGCCATAGAGGCCGCATTGGCTACAGGCTCGGGCGCACCCAAGACGCGTGACATCGGCGGAGCCGCGTCGACGCAGGACTTGGGTAAGGCGATTGCATCTGCGATCTGATACTCAATATTGTATATAGTCGTTACTGGTTTATGGATGACCATAAACGACTATATACATAGTTATGTATTAGCCTTCATTACGCTCGGAAATGATTCTTCCACTCGCGCAGCGCAGCAAATACATCCCTCGTGGTGTGCAACTCCGTGCCACATTGCCGTGCAACAGCCTGCCTCACTTCGGGCACATCGCAACGCAAAAACGGGTTGACGGCTTTCTCACGCGCAAGCGTCGAAGGCAAGGTGGGCAAGCCCAGTTCGCGCTGCTGCACGCACCATTCGCGGTACACATCGCGCGCAGGGTTGACAGGCTCTGCGGCTGACGCAAACGCCAGGTTGCTGAGTGTGTATTCATGCGTGCAGTACACCTCGGTGGTATCGGGCAGCGCTGCAAGCTGCGCAAGAGACTGCACCATCTGCGCTGCTGTGCCTTCGAACAAACGCCCGCAGCCGGCAGAAAACAAGGTATCGCCGCACAACAGTATCGGCGCGCTGCGGCCCGGCGCCGAGGTTGCAAAGTAGGCGATGTGACCGGCGGTGTGGCCCGGAACATCGAGCACCTGAAGCTGCAAGTCAAGCTCGCTGATCACCACCTCGCTGCCTTGTGCAAGCGGGTGCGTCACGCCGGCAATGGCCTCGTGCGCAGGGCCGTACACCGGCACTGCATGCTGCTGCAAAAGTCTCGGTAGACCGCTCACGTGGTCGGCATGATGATGGGTGACTAAAATCGCGCACAGTGCAAGCTCGAGTTGTGCCAATGTGCGCATCACGGGCGCTGCGTCGCCGGGGTCCACCACGGCCGCATGCGTGCCGTTGTGCAGCAACCAGAGATAGTTGTCGCTGAAAGCCGCAATGGGGATTAATTCAACACCACGCATGACAGAAATTGTAGGCCTGGCTGAATGGCTCGCCGCACCTGCCGGCCGCTACCTGCTGAATTGGGAAAGCCAGCGATTTGACAGTGTGACGGCGGACATGTTCGGCTATCACGCCTTGCAGCTTGGCCTGGCGCAGATCGACGCATTGCGTGCCAACCGTATGCCACACCGCTGGACCGCGGTGTCGTCCTCAGCAGATCTTGAAGTGCTGGCCATGACGGGCGCGCATATCGAGCGGCCCATCGAGCTGATCTGTGATTTCTCCGAGCTGCCGTTCGCTTCGCAAAGCCTCGATTTAGTGGTGCTGCCGCACACGCTTGAGTTTGCTGTAGACCCGCACACCACGCTGCGCGAGGTGGAGCGCGTGCTGGTACCCGAAGGACGTGTGGTGATCTGCGGTTTCAACAACTGGAGTCTGTGGGGTTTGCGTCAGGTGACCAGCCGCAGGCTGGGCGCGGCATACCTGCCCACTGCTGGAGACTTTATCGGCTACAAGCGCATCAAGGACTGGCTGCGGCTGTTGGGTCTGGAGCTCGTACAAGGCAGTTTTGGCTGCTACCGTCCGCCCTGCCGCGGAGAATCATGGCTGGAACGTTGGGCCTTCATGGACAAGGCTGGCGCACGATGGTGGCCGGTGCTGGGGGCGGCCTACTTCATCGTGGCTGTCAAGCGTGTGCGTGCCATGCGTATCGTGGGCCTGGCCTGGAAGGACAGGGCGCTGGCCAGCGGCCGCTTCAAACCGGTGGTCAATTCGTCGCCACATCGCGCTAGCGTGCCCGTGGCTGCGCCGGTAGAAAATCATCTGGAGGAAGCTTGAACCGCGTTGTGATCTACACCGACGGTGCCTGCAAAGGCAACCCTGGCCCTGGAGGCTGGGGTGCGCTGTTGCGTTATGGAAAGGTCGAGAAAGAACTGTTTGGCGGCGAACAGCAGACCACCAACAACCGAATGGAACTGATGGCCGTGATCGAGGCGCTGCGCGCACTCAATCGCGCCTGCGAGGTCGAGATTCACACCGACTCACAGTACGTGCAAAAGGGCATTACCGAATGGCTTAATGGGTGGAAGTCACGCGGGTGGAAGACAGCCGACAAGAAACCGGTGAAAAACGCAGACTTATGGCAAGCATTGGACGAAGCCGCCGCCGCACATCGCGTGAGCTGGCATTGGGTCAAGGGCCATGCGGGGCATGAGGGCAACGAGCACGCCGACGAACTCGCCAATCGCGGAGTCGATTCCGTCCTGCGCCGTGCGATGTAAGCCTGTCAGAAGGTCGTGGAATACGACACTCACCGCTGCGCTGACCGCAAGGGCGTGCTAGATTGGCAATCTATTTCTTATGAAAAAAACTCCTGTCATCGTGGCCATTGGTGGCCTCATCGTGTTGTCTCTTGCAGGCTACGCCTGGAAGCATGGGGCGTTATCGTTTGCTCACCAACCAGGCTCAGCCAAAGTGGATGCGGCCAAACCGCCGGCCTCAGGCCCAGCAGCACCGGGTAGTGCTGCAGCAGGCGGTGGCCCGCCGCGTGCGGGTGGCCCTGGCGGGCCAGGTGGTCCAGCGGCAGTGGAAGTGGCCAAGGCAGAGGCCGCAAAAGTTCAGGATGACGCGCAAGCTGTGGGCAGCCTGCGGTCGCGCCAAAGCGTGATGCTGCGGCCTGAGGTGAGCGGCCGTATCGCACGCATCGGGTTTGCCGACGGTCAGCGTGTGCGTAAGGGGCAGTTGCTTCTGCAACTAGACGACACGTTGCAACGTGCCGAGCAAAAACAGGCCGAGGCGCAACTGGCCATTGCACAAGCCAACTACAACCGCAACCGCGAACTCGTGGCGCAAAACTTCGTGGCGCAGCGGGTGCTGGACGAAAGCTCAGCGAATCTGCAGGTGGCGCAGGCGCAGGTGCAGCTTGCCCGCGCCCGCGTAGCGCGGATGCGCGTGTTGGCGCCTTTCGACGCGACAGCAGGAATCAAGAACGTGTCAGTGGGCGACTACGTGAAGGACGGTGCCGACATCGTGAACCTGGAGGATATCTCCGCGTTGTATAGCGACTTTCGCTTGCCTGAGCGTTACTTGGGCCGCTTGCAGCGCGGCCAGCGCGTGGACGTGACGGCCGACGCCTTGCCGGGCCGCAGTTATGCCGCTGTCATCGACGCAATCGACCCTCAGGTGGATGCCAACGGCCGCTCGGTGCTGGTGCGCAGCCGCATTGATAACGCCAAGCT
>CAYSMM010000116.1:0-7277 GCA_964432095.1 uncultured Burkholderiaceae bacterium
TTCTTGTGTGCCCGCGCGACGATCGGTGATCAAGTCCACCACGTCATGGCTTTCCAGCAGCGTGATGTTGCGGTGTGTGCGCACCGCTCCCTCCAGCGTCGTCTGCACGGCCAGGCCGGTGGCGTCGGCCGCGTGAATGATCCGACGGTGGCTGTGGCCACCCTCGCGCGTGAGGTGGTAACCGCTCTCGCTGCTCGCTTCAGTCGTAAACGGCACTCCACGGTCGATGAGCCAGCGAATCGCATCGGGCGCCTCGCTCACGATCTTGCGTACTGTCGCCTCGTTGCACAGGCCTGCGCCCGCAACGAGCGTGTCTTGCACGTGGCTTTCGATATGGTCTTCGCGCGACAGTACCGCGGCGATGCCCCCTTGCGCCCAGCGGCTAGCGCCGTCGATCAGATTGCGCTTGGTGAGCACCGCCACCTGCAGCTTGTCGGCCAGCGACAGTGCAGTGGCCAAACCGGCGAGGCCGGAGCCAATGATGATGACGTCGTAGTTGTGCATGTTGTCGGGTGCAGATCCATGCGCAGTATGCATTGAGTTGGTCTGCGCCGGTCACAAACCCGTAAAGAAACGTGGTCTTAGCTCACTGAGCCCGAGTTGCGTCAACATCTGCTCAAGCCGGTCTGCGTATTGCCGTTGCGGTTTGCCGACACGGCGCGCAATGATGAGCTCGTTTTTCAGCGAATGCTCCCAGCCTACGAGCTCCGTGATCGTCACCTGATAACCGCTGGCCTCCAGCTGCAGGCCGCGCAGCACGTTGGTGAGCTGGCTGCCGAACTCGCGCGTGTGCAGGGGATGCCGCCACAGTTGCGCCAGCGGATGCTCACGCAGGGTATCGGCCTTGTGTTTGCGCAGCACGCCTGCCACCTCGGCCTGGCAGCAGGGCACCACCACAATGTATTGCGCGCGGTGCGCAATGCCAAAGCGGATCGCATCGTCGGTTGCCGTGTCGCAGGCATGCAGCGCCGTGACGATATCGATGCGCTTGGGCATTACCGGACTGTCTGCGGCCTCGGCCACCGATTGAGCAATGAATCGCATGCCGGCAAAGCCATAACTTGCCGCGAGCGCCTGAGACTGCTGCACCAGTTCGCTGCGCGCCTCCACACCGATGATGCCGCCCTTTGGCGCGTGTTGCTTGAAATACAAGTCGTACAGAATGAAGCCGAGATAAGACTTTCCGGCACCGTGATCGACCAGCGTCACATCCTCGTGCTGCTGCTGCACGTCCTCAAGCAAGGGCGCGATGAAGTTGAACAGGTGGTACACCTGCTTGAGCTTGCGGCGTGCGTCCTGGTTGAGCTTGCCCTCACGCGTGAGGATGTGCAAATCCTTTAGCAGCGCAAGCGATTGCCCCGGGCGGATGCCGTGTTTTTCAACCTCAGCGCCGTGCTGCGAACGGGACGCCCGACTCGCAGGTGTTTTCATGATCGCAAGCGCTGCGATCGCGGCGCGCTCACCACTTCGCCACCCTTTGTTCGATGGCACCAAAAATGCTTTGGCCATCTTTGCCCAACATCTCGATCTTCACGGTGTCGCCAAACTTCATGAACTCGGTTTGTGGCTTGCCATGCGCAATCGTCTCGATCGCACGCGTCTCGGCGATGCAGGCATAGCCAATCGACGGGTCTTCGTTGGCCGCCTTATTGCTAACCGTGCCACTGCCGATGATGCTGCCTGCGCGTGCGCGCCGCGTTTTGCACACATGGCTGATCAGGCGCGGAAAGTTGAACACCATGTCCACGCCGGCATTGGCGCGGCCAAAGCGTTTGCCATTCCAGTGCACGTTGAGCGGCAGGTGTACCGCGCCGTCTTTCCACGCATCGCCCAGTTCGTCGGGCGTCACGGCTACAGGCGAGAACGCCGTGGCCGGTTTGCTCTGGAAAAACCCAAAGCCCTTGGCGAGCTCCGCCGGGATCAGGTTGCGCAGGCTCCAATCGTTGACCAGCATCAACAAGCGGATGTAGTCGCCAGCTTGCTCGGGCGGGGTGCCAAACGGCACGTCGCCGGTAATCACTGCGACCTCGCCTTCAAAGTCTATGCCCCAGGCCTCGTCGGCAAACAATGCGTCATCGCGCGGACCGATGAAGTCGTCACCGCCACCCTGATACATCAACGGGTCGTGCCAGAAGCTGTCGGGCATTTCGGCATTGCGCGCGCGGCGCACGAGTTCAACGTGATTCACATACGCGGAGCCGTCGGCCCATTGATAGGCGCGCGGCAGCGGGCTGGCGCACTTTTGCGTGTCAAACGCAAACGCATGCCGCGCCTTGCCGTGGTTGAGCGTCTCGTACAAATCCTGCAGTTGCGGCGCATTGAATTCCCAGTCGTCCAGCGCGCGCTGCAGCGTGCCGCAGATGTGCTGGGCCATGTGGGCGGTGGAAAGGTCGCGGCTGACGACGACCAGTTGGCCGTCGCGCGAACCGTCTTGATATGTGGCAAGTTTCATGAATGTAGGGCAACCGCAGGGCGGGGCATGCGTTTACGATAGATGCATTCTATGTCTGCCCCCGCCGCCCCTTTTACCGCACAGGCTGCACACGCCGCGTTGCCGATTCGGCCCGCGCACGCCGCGGCACTGCTGTTGGCCGTTGCGTTGATGCACGTGCTGGCGCTGCGCTGGGCGGGTAATGCCATGCAATCGATCGGGTTTGACGACCCTCCGGCGGCCCAGCCGATTTACTCGCGCATGATCGTGCCCGAGGCCCCCGCGCCGGGTGCTGCAGTGACTGCAGCGCCCGACGTGGCAGCCCCGGTGACGCCGCGTACCGCGCCTGCGTCTAAGGCGGTGCGCAACCCGGCTGTAAAAAACACGGGCGCCGACGTGGCGCCGCAACCCGCAGTCGCCCCTCCCGCAACTGCTGCAAGCGTAGCCGCTGCACCCGCTGCCGCAGAATCCGCACAAATCCCTGCTGCGACCGACACACCCGCCGCGAGTGCAGCATCGGCAGCAGCCGCTTCGAACGAGGCGCAGACTGGCCCCGCGCCGAGCTGGCCACCCAGCACCCGCATCAGCTACTCGCTCACAGGTTATTTTCGCGGCGACCTCGCTGGCAGCGGCAGCCTGGAGTGGCGGCGCAGCGGCGCCGAAGACCGCGACTATCTGTTGCGGCTCACGTTCAGCTCGCTCGTGAGCACCGAGTACCGCAGCCGCGGCAAGATCAACGGCATATGGCTGCAACCCGAGCGCTATGAAGAGCAGGCGCCGCGCGGCACCACCGCCGTCAACTTCAACCGCGAGTCGGGCAAGCTAAGCTTTTCCAGCATTACCGATGTGACCGAGTTGCCGCCCAATGCGCAAGACACCGCCAGCACGATGATGCAAGTGGCCCATCACCTGCGAGTCAACAGCAGTCAGTTGCGCGAGGGCTATCGCGTGCCGGTTACGGTAGCAAGGCCGCGCGGCGTGGACCGCTGGGAGTTTGAAGTATTGGGGCAAGAAGCCCTAAGCACACCCTCGGGCGACCTCATCGCATGGCATCTGAAACGTACCGCTCGTAAGCCCAAGGGCGACATTGGCGTGGACATTTGGGTCGCGCCACAGTTACAACACCTGCCGGTGCGCATCCGCCTGCAACAAAGCGAGGACTTGTTCCTGGATTTGCTGCTTGCCAGGGCCGAGCAGCAATGACCACACTGATTTGAGGGTAAGTGTTTGCGAGAGTAGCTTCCTGGCACGCCACTTGCGTTAATGTAGATGTGTTACCGTGAGTTTGAGGGCTTTACCAAAGGAACCTGTACTTGAAAACCCACCGAACCGCCACATCTTTGACACAACTCGCGATTCAAAGCCAGGACTCAAGCGACGCCGATATGGAAATGATTTACGACTCCGACGCTTTTTGCGTCATGCGCATCGAACTTCCCGCCACAACAGGCAGCGGGCAAGTGCAGCCACTCGCGCATGAAGCTCCCATGCTGCAGCGCGGTGGCTATGAGATTGTGGACAAGCTCTCGCGTAAAGAAATTTTCATCGAGGGGGCCATGGCCGCCAGCTTCCAAGACGATGTGCAGGCGCTGATTGAAACGCAGCCCACGATGGAAGAGATCGACGAATATCTCGGCCGCTTTTCGTCGCTGATGCAGCAGCCAGTGGTGGCCCACTAAGCACGCAACCGCTGTTTGCGCCTCATCTGTAGTCATACTACTGCCTCTATATGCCATTGTCTGGTTGCATCACAACCAGACATGGCATATTACCCTCACTAGTATTGGATTGTTTTTGCTGGTAATCTGGCCAGCCAGTGGCTGTTTTTCCAGCACATGCGCGTGACCCTTGCATGACAAAACAGGCCCTACCCGCCCCCTGATTACGCTAGCCCCCTACCTTAGGGAGGCCGTGAAAAAATACCCAACTTCGGGTATTGAGCGCCTTACGCGACGTAACTAAAGTTTGCTCATCCAAGCGGCGGATACACGTCGCAACGAAGTTAAGAATTCAACGCTAAGGCTCCAATGCAGGGCCAATCAGGGAAGAAAACCCAAGGGGAGGGTTGTGATGGGAGAGCGCAAGCCAGGGCTGTCGCGGTCAGAGGGAGACTATTCCCCGGCCGTGACGGTAGCGCCCAAAGCCGCGGTGGTTGCCGCGGCCGCAGTCGCAATGACAGTCGTCACATATGCGCCTGCCGCCTGGGCGCAAATCAACACACAGCAGCGGGTTGTCGGCACGAACGAGCAAGTCGTGGTGCTGGACGGCGCTGAAGTTGTCAATACCGCCAAAGACGGCGCGCGAGCCGAGCTGAACATTGCCAGCAATGTCGGCCCCGGCACCTTCAAAGGGCGCAAAACCACCGTCCATATCAAGGGCCGCGTCGTCAACGTGGCCGAGGGCGAGGGAAAAGTTTCTCGGGTCAATATTGCCAGCCGACAGGCTGATCAGTAACCCGGTAAAGAGTTGCGCGGCAAGCGTTGCAGCGCTGCCGCGCAATAACCGCGGGGTCAACCGCATCATCAACACTTGTTATTCTTCTAGGGAGATTAAACCATGAAAAAACTGCTACTGGTGGCAGCGCTGGCCTCCGTATATGGCACTGCGTTCGCGCAGGTCAAGGTACAGGGCACCAACGTTCAAGAAGCCATCACCATCTCGTCGCAAGTTCGCAACGAGGCTTACAACGGCAACAAGGCTGAGCAAAACATGGCCTCAAACGCAGGCCGCGTGACCATTCACAGCAAAGGCGAGAACACCCAATTCATGGGTGCTGCAGGTGCACAGATCACCAACCTCGCGATTGGTGAGAACGCCTATCAAAACATGTCGAGCAACGCCGGCCGTATCGACGTGCATGGCACGAACGACCAATACACCGCCGTGTTGGGTGGCTCTGTGTTCAACCGCGCGCTGGGCGGCGTCGCCGTTCAAAATATCTCGTCGAACAACGGCCGCGTAGAGGTTCACGGCAAGGGCACCAACCAGCAAACCACCACGCTGATCAGCAGCTCCACCTTCAACCTGGCCAACGGCGAAAACGCTCGCCAGAACCTGGCCAGCAATGATTCGTGCGTGGACTGCGACGGCAATGGCGACCTGAGCACCAAGATCGACATCAAAGGCTTGAATGTGCAGGAAGTTCTTGCCACCAGCTCCGTTATCGGCAACCAGGCTGACGGCGGCGTGGCTACGCAAAATGTCTCCAGCAACGCCGGTGACATCAGCGTGAGCGGCATCAACGACCAGCTCACCGTGGTCAGCAACGGCTTGGTCGGCAACTGGGGCCGTGGCGGCAATGCGCTGCAAAACGTGGCCTCCAACAACGGCAGCGTGAACGTGAGCGGGTTGAACATTCAAACCGCCGGTGTACTCAACAGCACGTTGTTCAACCAGTCTGATGACGGCCTGGCCCGCCAGAACTTTGCCAGCAACGACTCCTGCGGCGACTGCGACAGCGCAGGCAACCGTGGCGGCAAAGTCACGATCGACGGCATCAACTCGCAATATGCCGTGGCTGCCAACGGCTCCATCGTTTCGAACTATTCCAACGGTGGCTATGCTTCGCAAGATATCGCCTCCAACGCTGGCACGGTACAGATCAAGGGCTTCAACATCCAGGACGCCTACATGAGCAACTCATTCGTGCGTAACGAAGCCTTTGGCGGCAAAGCGCTGCAGAACCTGTCGAGCAACAGCGGCAAGGTAACGGTTGCAGGCTTCAACTTGCAATCCACCAGCCTGTACAACTCCAGCGTGCTGAACCGCGCTGCCGGTAAGGGCTCTGTAGCACTGCAAAACATCGCCAGCAACAGCTCCTGCGGTGGCGACAGCTGCCCGCAACCGCACGACTGCGACTGATTTGACGAACCATCGTCAATCAAGCGAGTTGTTCACTTAAAGCGATGAATGCGGGCGGCAGTAATGCCGCCCGCCGGGGACAGACATGAAATACTCACGACTGATCACTGCAGCCGGCTGCCTGGCAGCCCTGATGACGTCGCTACCGGCGCATGGTGCAGGCAACATCACCAACTCAATGGGGATGCCGCCTGATGCCGCCGCGTCGTTCTCAAAGACCATGGCCAAGTCACGCATCGCCGGGTCGGTCAGCCTGCCCAAAGATGTGCTGATCAATCAGGACGAGGCCAGCCGCAAGGACAAGGAGCGCTACGTCAACACTGGCGCGCAACGTGAATGCGTCACCAATGTCGGCACCGTGACGCCGCCTGCCGTCGGCAGTGGCAATGCATACGGCCCGACGGGCGCAACCCGCGACAACACGGTTGTGGTGCGGGGCGACATCATCAATGTCTGCAAATAACTAAAGATTGCATTTTTTGCGCTGCGGTGCCCAGACCGCAGCGTGTCTTCAAAGAAATTTGCGGCCTTGTGGCCGCGGTGGGTGAGGGGAGGCTGTCATGCTATTTCGACAGTTGGTTTGTCTGGGCGCGGCTGTCGCGCTGACCGGTTGCACCTTGGTGGAGCATGTGAAGCTCCGCGACAAGGCCGATTATTTCGAGAAGGCGCGCGTGGAAAACCGCCCTGTGGGCTCGCCCGTGCGCTCGGTGTCCAACTTCCACGACGCTGTGGCCTGCATGGACCGCCAGTTGGCCAACGCCAACCTGGGCCCGGTATTCATCACCAGCAAAGCCCTGCAAGACCCGACCGGCAAGCTGCAGGTGGGCCTGAAGGACATGGTCATCACCTCGCTGCTGCGCATGAGCCGCGTGAGCAACACTTTCCGGGTGGTGGATTACGAGGTTGATGCGATCAAGCAGGACACGGTACAAACGCTCACCAGCCTTTTATTGCCGACCGGGCAGATGGAAGTGCGCCGCCCGCA
>CAYSMM010000117.1:0-1749 GCA_964432095.1 uncultured Burkholderiaceae bacterium
ACCGCTTTGGCGCGTTCCGCGTGCTGGTTGCGGGCGCAGTGCTGTACGCAAGCGGCGTGGCCCTCATGAGCGTGGCCGCAACACCTGCGAGCTTCTCGGTGGTGGCCGGGCTGCTGCTCGGCCTGGCACAAAGCTGCACCACTTACAGCGTGGTGTACGGCGTCATCGGCCGCAGCGTCAACGCCAATCAGCGCTCCAGCGCGATGGGCATCGCGGCCGCTGCGGGCTCATTCGGCCAGTTCATCATGCTGCCGATTGAGCGCGAGTTGATCGCCACCTTCGGCTGGCAGCTGGCCTTGATGATTCTGAGCGGCATGTTGCTGGCCATTGCGCCGCTGGCACTGGGCTTGCGCGAGGGCAAACTGGCGATAGCACAGGATGGCCCCAAGCAAACAGTACTTCAAGCCGTTCGCGAGGCAACAGGCTATCGCAGTTTTCAGTGGTTGATGGCGGGCTTTTTCGTATGCGGCTTTCAGTTGGTCTTCATTGGCGTGCATCTTCCCAGCCACCTCAAGGACAAGGGGCTAAGCCCCGAGGTGGCAGCCTGGGCACTAGCGCTCATTGGCTTGTTCAACGTGCTGGGCACGTACATCGCAGGCAAGCTCGGCGAGCGTATGTTCAAGCGACACATTCTCGCGTTCATTTACCTGGCTCGCTCGGTGGTCATTGGCCTGTTTTTGCTAGTGCCGCTGTCGCCGATGAGCGTGTATGTATTCGCTGCAGCCATCGGCTTCTTGTGGCTTTCGACCGTGCCGCCCACCAATGCCGTGGTGGCACAAATGTTCGGGCCGCGACACTTCAGCATGCTGTCGGGCTTTGTGTTTTTCTCTCACCAGATTGGCTCTTTCCTCGGCGTATGGCTAGGCGGAAAGTTGTTTGACGCCACCGGCAGCTACACCGTAGTGTGGGTTCTCACCATCATCCTGGGCGTGCTCGCAGCGCTGGCCAATCTGCCGATTGATGAAAGTCCGGTACAGCGCGACGCGATTTCTACCAAAGCTGCATAGTATTCTCGCATTACCATGCGACCCTTTCCTACACCAGCCAATAACGCTACCTCCGGTTGGCGTCACGCCTGGCTACGCTGGGCGCTACGTGTGCTGCTTGCGCTCGCACTCGCGGGCGGAGTGTTGCTTTACCTGCAGCCCGGTTTTCTAATGGAACTGGCCACCGGTTGGACGCTTTGCTAGCGCGCCTGCGAGCCGATGATGGTTAGCAGTTTTTCAGTTATTACTGCTATGTGTATATAAACTTTACTGCAGTACCATCAACCAGTAACGCCTATATAGTAATGGATGTATAATCGCTTTGATCCTATACTTACGCAAACGTAGGCCGCAATGAGCGCATCAAGCACCACACCGACAGCCGTGATACACGGGCTGCAAGCACCCTCGGCATGGGTGCAACGCTTCTCGGCGCTCGTACCCGCCGGAGCCCAGGTGCTGGATGTTGCCTGCGGCGCGGGGCGGCACGTGCGCTGGTTCATCGCTCGCGGCTGCAGCGTCACGGCGGTCGATCGTGATGCTGCAGCGCTGGCGCAATTGGTGGACACCAGCGAACACGGCGCAACGCTTATCGAAGCCGACATCGAGAACCACACCTGGCCGCTGCTACAGGGCGGTGTGCCAGTACAGTTCGACGCAGTCATCGTCACGCAATACCTGTGGCGGCCGCTGCTGCCCACTGTGCTGGCCAGCGTCAAACCTGGCGGCGTGTTGATTTACGAAACCTTTGCCCACGGCAACG
>CAYSMM010000117.1:1759-7132 GCA_964432095.1 uncultured Burkholderiaceae bacterium
GGTAAGCCGTCCAACCCCGACTTCTTGCTCAAGCCGGGCGAACTACTGCAGCTTTGCCTCGATGCGCGACTGCGAATCGTGGCCTTTGAAGACGGCTTGGTACAAACCCCAAAGCCTGCGTTCATGCAGCGAATCTGCGCGGTGCGCCCGCTGGCGGGTGCAGCCGGTACGACCATGTCAAACATGGCCTATCCGTTAGAATCCATTGTTTAACGAATTGCAGATTTACTTGCGGATTTCACAGGCATGAAGCCCATTACAGGCAGCATCGTGGCGCTGGTCACGCCGATGCACGAAGACGGCAGCATCGACTACGCCGCCTTGCGCACATTGATCGACTGGCACATCACCGAGGGCACCGACTGCATCGGTGTCGTTGGCACCACCGGTGAATCACCCACCGTCACGCATGAAGAGCACCGCGAGATCATCCGAGTGGCTGTCGAGCATGCGGCCAAACGAGTGCCCATCATGGCCGGAGCCGGCAGCAACAGCACGGCCGAGGCCATCGAGCTACAACGCTACTGCGCGCAAGTAGGAGCCGATTGCACGCTACAAGTCGTGCCCTATTACAACCGTCCCACGCAAGAGGGCATGTTCCAGCACTTCAAGGCCATTGCCGAATCGGCTGACATTCCCACCTTTTTGTACAACGTGCCCGGCCGCACCGTGGCCGATATGCAGGTTGACACCGTGCTGCGTCTGGCTGAGGTGCGCAATATCGTTGGCATCAAAGAGGCCACCGGTAACATAGACCGCGCTGCGCAGATCATCCGCCGTGCACCAAAAGGCTTCTCCATCTTCTCCGGCGACGACCCGACGGCGGTGGCCTTGATGCTGATGGGCGGCCACGGCAACATCAGCGTCACCGCAAACGTCGCGCCGCGGTTGATGCATGAGATGTGCGTAGCCGCCGTCGCTGGCGACCGCGTGCGCGCCATGCAACTTCACGAACGCTTGATGCCTCTGAACAGCAAGCTGTTTGTCGAGGCTAATCCGATTCCCGTCAAATGGGCCTTGGCGCAGATGGGAAAGATCAAGGGCGGCATTCGTCTACCGCTGACAACGCTGTCAACCGGCAACCACGCTCAGGTGTTGGCTGCGATGAAAGATTCAGGAGTCATTAGATGAGGTTTTCCTTCACAGCCGCTGCAGGCGCTATTGCGGGCATGTTCGTACTTTCTGCCTGCTCCTCCGTTGAAAGCTTTCTCCAGGGCGACAAGGTGGACTACAAAACCACCGCTAAAGTCCCGTCGCTCGAACTGCCGCCCGATCTGTCGCAAATGCAGCGCGACAACCGCTACACCGTGCCGTCCAGCGGCAGCGTGTCGGCCAGTGCGCTGAACCGGCCTGCCGCGGGGCAAGCTGGCACCACGCGCACCGGCAGCAACGTGCTGCCCCCGATTGAAGGCATGCGACTCGAACGCAACGGCGACCAACGCTTTCTCGTGGTCAATCGCAAGGCAGAAGACTTGTGGAACCCGGTTCGCGAGTTCTGGCAAGACCAGGGGTTCAGCCTGGTCAAAGAGTCGGCTGAAGCCGGTGTGATGGAAACCGACTGGGCCGAAAACCGCGCCAAGCTGCCCAAAGACTTTGTGCGTAACACGCTGGGTCGTATCGCAGAAGGCCTTTACGACACCGGTGAGCGCGACAAATTCCGCACGCGCTTCGAGCGCAACGGCGACACCACCGAGATCTACATCAGTCATCGCGGCCTGGAGGAAAAACTGGTTGGCGGCAGCACCTCTCAGCAGCAAACTGGCACGATCTGGACGCAGCGTCCATCGGATCCTGCACTGGAGCTTGAGTTTCTACGTCTGCTGATGGTGCGCCTGGGCGAAAGCGAAGCCGCGTCCAAGCAAAAACTCGCTGCTGCTGTAAACAGCGCAGCGGCCCAACCTGCAGCGCCTCAGCGTGCTGCTGCCGCCCAGCTCGTGACCCTGGCTGACAAACAGCAGGCTGTACAGATCAACGAGACTTTTGAACGAGCCTGGCGCCGGGTAGGCGTAGCACTCGATCGTGGCGGCTTCACAGTGGAAGACCGAGACCGTGCGAAAGGTATTTACTTTGTGCGCTATGTCGACCCCGAGGAGGGCCGCAAGGACGACCGTGGATTCTTCTCGCGCATTTTCGGCAGCGAGCCCAAGATTGATCCGACACGCTACCAAGTCACCGTCAAACCTCAAGGCAGTAGCACACAAGTCACCGTTGCGCCCATGGCAACACCCAAGAGCGATGCCACTGGCAAGATCCTCGCGTTGCTGGCCGATCAACTCAAGTAAGCAGCCTTAGTCGCGCTATTTGCAAAGGTATGCGGCGCATGCCGCATACGCCCGACACGACAGCACACCCAGAGCCCGGATGAAATTCTGCAGCCTCGGCTCCGGCAGCAGCGGCAACGCGCTGCTCGTTGGCAGCCCGAACAACGGCTACCTGCTACTGGATTGCGGCTTCACGCTCAAAGAGCTGGACGCGCGGTTGGCGAGTAAGGGCATCAGCGCCGCAGAATTGCGCGCCGTCATCGTGACACATGAGCATGGTGACCACATCGGCAGCGCCATCAGTCTGGCTAACCTGCACCAAATTCCGCTCTACATGAGCCATGGCACCTGGCGTGCAGCACGCAGCAGAGTAGCTTGTGCAAGCCTCGTCGAGGTGCACGACGGCACCTGCTGGGAGCACGCTGGTCTACAAGTGCGCGCCTTCAGCGTGCCGCACGACGCCGACGAGCCGCTGCAATTCACCTTCAACAACGGCAAGCACAAACTCGGTGTGCTCACCGATCTCGGTCACATCACACCGCTCGTACAAGCTGCACTGCAACAGTGCGATGCGCTGGTTCTTGAGTGTAATCACGACGAGCAAATGCTGCGCGAAGGGCCTTACCCCGGCATGCTCAAGGCACGCGTCGGTGGCAACTACGGGCACCTGGCCAACCATGTGGCCGCAGAATTACTGCAATCGGTCAGGCACGCCGGGCTCAAGCATGTGGTGGCTGCACACTTGTCACAGCAGAACAATACGCCACAACTTGCACGTGCAGCGCTTGCCGGTGCACTCGGCACGTCCGATGAGGACGTTCTCGTGGCGACTCAGCAAAGCGGCTTCGACTGGCTGGACGTGTGAATAGCCACAATCGGCACACCTGATGCGCACATCAGTAGAGAACGCGCAAAAAAGAAAAAGCCGCTGAAACTCAGCGGCTTCTCATCAAAAAGAAATCAGCGAGCTGATTACTTCTTGGGTTCCATGGCGCCCTTAGCGGCGTCCTTGGCAGCGTCCATTGCCTTACCAGCGGCATCCTTGGCAGCGTCTTTAGCGGCGCCAACTGCGGCAGAAGCTGCGTCCTTGGCAGCGTCAACAGCTGCGGAAGCAGCAGTCTTGGCAGCGTCGGCAGCGGCGCCAACAGCAGCAGATGCAGCGGAAGCAGCAGCCTCAACAGCCGGAGCAGCAGCGGGGGCAGGAGCAGGTGCGGGAGCAGCAGCAGGTGCGGGAGCAGGAGCGGGAGCCGGAGGCTCAGCCTTGCCGCAAGCAGCCAGGGTAACTGCAACTACAGAAGCCAACAAAAGCGACTTTTTCATGCGTATGTCCTTGAAACAAACAGTGATTACCGGTAATGACCGAAGTTGCCCTCGGCGAGCTGATTATCAGAAAGCTCAGCCCTTGATTATATATCGCATTTTCGCGGTTTCATGAGCACCTTAGGCCCGTGCTCGGCCGGGTTTCGCACGGGCTCCCGTCTGCACTACAGCCCCAGGGTGTTTGCTGGCAGCGCTGAGGGTCCTTGCAGCCAGACAGACTCCAGGCGCTCAAGTTTGAGCGACAAGGCTGCGGCGTCGCTCTCCCAGCGGGCTTTGAGTTGCCCTGGCGCACCATAGGCGGCAATCGTGATGGCAGCACGCGGTTGAATCAAACCGCGAAACAACTGGTCCTCCTGCGGCAACCTATCAGGCCAGCGATGCACGCTGATTTGATGCGAGAACAAACGGCGCCACTGCATGAAGCGTGCGCCATGACGCTCGATGTAGCCGAAGTCCTTGGCAAGAATGCGAACCTGCGCACGCGTATGCGCGCGGCTGAACGCCACCAGCGCTGCACTGACCTCGGGCTGCTCGAGCGGCCAGTCGTCAAAGCGTTCGGCACAAATCCACCATTCATGCGGCGCTTGTGCAATGAAGCTCGTCATCGCGGCGGCAAAGGCCTGCGCACCGAGTATTTCCGTGCCGTCAGGCGGCGTTGTGATTTCATGGTTCATTGCACCCCACCCATCCTGCATCTAGCCATTCTTGCAAATGCTGTTGCACTGCTGAGGACGCTTGTGCCAATTGCCGCGCGCTTGCCTGGCGTTGCGTTGCAAACTGCGCAAGCCACGCACGCTCAGCAGCCGTACACGCCACGCTCTCACCGTTGATATAGCACGCCTTACGCCCTATCAGCAACTGACTCTTGTCGCTCAGGTGCAGCCCACGTTGGGTTGCCGTCTTCCAGCTTGATGATTCTGGAGCATCGAACCACACATGCGGTTTGGGCTCGCTCAGGTATTCGCCCACGGCCTGCTCGACTAGCGTAGCGTCGGGTTTGGCTTTGGCCCATGCACGCTGAACGAACGCCATCATCTCAGCGGGAAGCAGCGCCGGTGCTGCAGTTGCAGCTTGATGCGGATCTTGATACAAGTCTGCGTACACGTCGCTTGTGCGAGCCTGCTCGGCCATGCGCTCCAACAACTGCGCCAGCAGCTCACCCGCACTGGGTGCGCGAAAGCCAATGGAGTACGTCATGCAGTCGTTGCTCATCGCCACGCCGTCATGCCCGTAGCCGGGCGGCAGGTAAAGCATGTCGCCGGGTTCAAGGTCATAGGTTTCCTGGGGCACGAAATTGGCCAGCAGCTTGAGCGGCGCATCAGCGATCAGCTCGCGCTGCCTTGCAGAGTTGAGCGGGCCGATACTCCAGCGCCGAACGCCGCTGGCTTGCAGCAAGAACACGTCGTAGCTGTCCACGTGTGCGCCTACGCCACCGCCACGACTGGCGTAGCTGATCATCAGATCATCCAGCCGCGCGTCCGGCACGAAGCGAAACTGCCGCATCAACTGCGCAACGCCGGCGTGGTGCAGGTTGACGCCCTGCACCAGTACCGTCCACTGCTTGCGTGTGGGCGCGGGCAAAGGGTGATCAGCGTCGAATGGGCCATGCGTCACGCGCCAACGGCCGCTGCGCAAGCGCTCTACCAGCCTTGACTGCACGTCCTCGTTCGCAGCCAGGGCAAACAGCTCAGTGCGTGAAATCAGCGGCATGAACGACGGAATCGCCTGGCGCACCAGCAGCGGCTTGCGCTGCCAATGCTTTCGCATGAATAGCTCCGGGCTCAAAGAGCCC
>CAYSMM010000118.1:0-7117 GCA_964432095.1 uncultured Burkholderiaceae bacterium
GCAACACGCAGCGCTTTGGTTTGCCGCTGGGCTTTGGCGGCCCGCACGCCGCGTTCATGGCGGTGAGGGATGAGTTCAAGCGCTCTCTGCCCGGCCGCCTGGCGGGGGTCAGCATCGATGTTCATGGTAAGCCCGCTTACCGGCTGACGCTGCAAACGCGCGAGCAGCATATTCGCCGCGAAAAAGCCACCTCCAATATCTGCACTGCGCAGGTGTTGCCTGCTGTGATCGCCAGCATGTTTGCGGTGTACCATGGTCCGCACGGCATTCGCCGCATCGCCGAGCGGGTGGCCACGTTCACCGCCATCCTGGCCGCGGCGCTCAAAGACATGGGCTATGTACTGGTCAACGATACGGCGTTTGACACGCTCACCATCACCACCGGCGACAAGACGCAAGGCATTCACGCACGCGCACGTGCGCAAGGCATCAATCTGCGTCAAGCATCGGCCACCGAAGTGGGCATCTCGCTGGATGAGACCGTGACGCGGGATGATGTTGCTGCTTTGCTCAACATTTTTAATACCAAAGGTACTAATACACATTTTCCGCCCTACGAGAGGGCTGTAAACGCACTATACCCTGTGGAGTTACGCCGTACTAGCGACTATCTGACACATCCGGTATTCAACACCCACCACAGCGAAACCGAGATGCTGCGCTATTTGCGCATGCTGGCTGACAAAGACATTGCTCTCGACCGCGCCATGATCCCGCTGGGCAGTTGCACCATGAAGCTCAATGCAACCAGCGAGATGATTCCCGTCACATGGTCCGAATTCGGCGCCATGCATCCTCTGCAACCGGCAGACCAGGTACAAGGCTACCTCGAGCTCGACAAAACCCTAAGCGCATGGATGTGCAAGGCCACAGGCTATGACGACATCTCCCTGCAACCCAATGCCGGCTCGCAGGGCGAGTACGCCGGGCTGCTGGTGATCAAGGCGTATCACCGTTCTCGTGGTGAAGGCCATCGCAATGTGTGTCTGATCCCTGCATCCGCACACGGCACCAATCCTGCAAGTGCTCAAATGGTGGGCATGAAAGTGGTGGTGGTGAAGTGTGACGATCAAGGCAACGTCGATCTTGCAGACTTGCGCGCGCAAGCCGACGCACACAAGCACGATTTGGCCGCCTGCATGATCACCTATCCGTCAACGCACGGTGTGTTCGAGGAACATGTACGCGAGATCTGTGACATCGTGCATGCCGCCGGCGGCCAGGTGTACGTGGATGGTGCCAACATGAACGCCCTGGTCGGTGTGGCTTGCCCGCCTGAGTTTGGCGCCGATGTGTCGCACCTCAACCTGCACAAAACCTTTTGTATTCCGCACGGTGGCGGCGGCCCGGGCGTCGGCCCGGTCGCAGTGCGCGCGCATCTCGCGCCGTTCTTGCCGGTGCACCGCAGCTCCGGCTTCGACCGAAGCGGTGCCGTGGGTGCAGTTAGCGCAGCTCGACTTGGCAATGCCGCCGTGCTACCCATCAGCTGGATGTACTGCCGCATGATGGGAGCCGACGGTTTGACAGCTGCAACCGAGGTAGCCATCCTGAGCGCGAACTACATTGCCAAACGCCTGGAAGCGCATTACCCCGTGCTCTACACCGGACAAAACGGCCGCGTGGCGCACGAATGCATTCTCGATCTGCGGCCGCTCAAAGACGCATGCGGCATCAGCAACGAGGATGTGGCCAAGCGACTGATCGACTATGGTTTTCACGCGCCAACGATGAGCTTCCCCGTGCCCGGCACGCTGATGGTGGAGCCCACCGAAAGCGAAAGTCTGCACGAGCTCGACCGTTTTTGCGATGCGATGATCGCCATTCGCGGTGAGATCGCCAAGGTCGAGAAGGGTGAATGGCCTGCTGAAGACAACCCGCTGAAACATGCGCCCTTCACCGCTGAAGCGCTGCTCAAGACCGACTGGAATCATGTGTACACACGTGAGCAGGCAGCCTACCCCGTTGCATCGCTGCGCCGGCAGAAGTATTGGGCGCCAGTGGGCCGTGTCGACAATGTCTATGGCGACCGCAATCTGCAGTGCTCGTGCATTCCGGTGAGCGAGTATGCCTGATCAGCGCGTGTGGTCTTGAGCTCAGGGTGCATCTTGTCACCCTGTGTCTGACACGGCTTCTCGCAATCGGCCGGATCATCCGCACATTTCCAACTCTCTGGTTGATGTGCGGCTCTGTCTACATATACTCTTTTGACTATACGGCCCCGTTCATTTATTGAATAGCAGTAAAGCACGTATACAAATTGGAGTATGATATTTCTACGCAAACTGCCGCACATCACGCAACATTAGCCGCACCGGCATGCGCCGCCAGTTCTCCACTTCTTCTTGAAGCAGGTGCATAGACTGTGAGTGCGTTGCGGCCCAGTCTTCGTCCACTTCAACATCGATCTCGTCGCCGTCGCGCTGCAAAACCAGGCAACGCAGCTGCGGCGGCCGCCGCGCATGGCACAGCAAGGTGGCAAGACGCAAGGCGATGAGCTGCATCACGAAGCTGCGGTCCAGCATCATCACCTCGATCTTGCGCAAGCCCCCGCGTTGCCCGAGGATAAGCGCAGCCAGCCGCTGCTGCTGGCTTTGCGAGAAGCCGGCAGCGTCTGCCTTCTCGACGATGTAGGCGCCGTGCCGGTGAAACTCGCTGTGAGACACGGCCATGCCCAGCTCGTGCAGGCGCGAGGCCCATTCCAGCTCGTTGGTCTGTTCAGTGTCGGCGTCAGGAACGATCATCTGGTACAGCTTGCGCGCGCAATGCTCCACGCGCTCGGCTTGTGCCACATCGACTTTGAACGAATCTTGCAGACGTCGCACAGTGGTGTGGCGCAAGTCACCATCACCCACCACCCCTTTGCGGCCTAGCAGATCGAACAGCACGCCTTGCCGCAGCGCACCCTTGGCGCTGGTGAGCGACGTGATCTCAAAAGTCTTGAATAGCGCCAGCAGCACCGACAACCCGCCTGCGATCACCGCCTTGCGGTCCTCCTTGAGCCCTTCCATGCGCAGCTTGTCAACGCTGCCCGCGGAAATCAGGAACTCGCTGCACCATTGCAGGCCTTCGAGTGTGATGTCGCCATCTGTAACGGTATTGACGCTCAGCAAATCGGCCACCGCGCCTACGGTGCCGGAGGAGCCGTAGGCTACATCCCAGTGCTCGGGCGCAAAGATGTCTTGCGATTCTTCAAATGCGGCTTGCGCGGCAACAATAGCCTGCGAGAATGCGCGTGCCGTAAAGCGCCCGTCTGCAAAGTAGCGCTGCGACAAACTCACGCTGCCTACGCGATGGGATTCTGCCGCGCCCGCAGTCAAGTTGCGGCCCAAAATCAGCTCTGTGCTGCGTCCGCCGATGTCGATGACGAGCCGACGCTCGTTGGACGCCGGCAGCAGGTGCGACACGCCTGAATAAATAAGCCTTGCCTCCTCTCGCCCGGAGATCACTTCGATAGGAAAACCCAGCACATCGGTTGCCCGGCGCAAGAAGTCCTCTCGGTTTACCGCTTCGCGTAACGTCTGCGTGGCCACGGCGCGCACATACTGCGGGTGAAAGTCGCGGATGCGCTCGGCAAACCGCTCCAGACAAGCCAATCCACGAAGTGCCGCCGCCTCGGTGAGACGCTCCTTCTCGTCGAGCCCGCCGCCCAAGCGTACGGTCTCTTTGAGGTAGTCAGCCCTTACGATCTGGCCTGACTCCAGGCGGCCGATTTCACAGCGAAAGCTGTTCGAGCCCAAATCCACAGCAGCAAGGTAGGTTCCGTTACGCACGAGCGGATTGTAGGCTGCGACTATGACGTATGGCCCGTATCGATTCCCCAGCGCATGAGCGCCGTATCGTCTGAGCTGCGAGCGTCCACCCAACGCGCCTGGCCGCTACTCAAATGCTCTTTCTTCCAGAAGGGCGCGTGCGTCTTGAGGTAATCCATCAAGAACTCACACGCCTTGAAAGCCTCACCGCGATGAGATGAGGCCACGGCCACCAGCACGATTTGCTCGCCCGGTTTGATGGGCCCCACACGATGGATCACCCTCGCGTCGATCACGTCAAACCGCGCTGCAGCCGCGTCTATCATGGTTTCGATCGATTTCTCGGTCATGCCCGGGTAGTGCTCGAGCTCCATCAGCGTAACCGCTTCGCTCGCGTTGCCAGCGCGGCAGGTACCCACGAAGCTGGCCAACGCACCCACGTTGAGCCGCCCGGCCCGCAAGCGTGCCAGCTCGTGCGAAACGTCAAAGTCTTCCGACTGAATGCGCACGCGAACCACAGCCCTAGCCTCCCGTAACCGGCGGGAAGAACGCCACTTCGCAACCGTCCACCAGGGCCGCATCGCTATCGCACATCACCTGGTTGAGGGCAGCGCGGAACGCACGCGCGGGCGCAAGCGCCTCGGCATGCTGAGGGCTGCGCTGCAAGAGATGCTGGCGTAACGCACCCACCGTCAAAACGCCATCATTCAACTCAAGCACCTCGGACGGCCCCAAGGCCTCACGCAGGCTGGCAAAGTAACGCAGGTGTATACGCATGGAAGGCAATCAGTCGAGCAGCTCTGAAAACGGAATGTAGCGTACCAGGTCACCCTTTGAGATGGTATTGCCAGGCGGGTTGTCCAGCAACCCGCCCGCCCATGCAACAGAGCTCAAAACAGCGGAATTCTGGTTGGAGTATACAGCAACATCCGCATTATCCGTAATTGCAGCACGTAGATACTCCCTGCGCCTATCTGCATTGTGCCAATCGAAAGCGGCAGGTAACAGCAAGGCGCGCGGTCTCACGTCGTGTACGCCTTGCATGCGCAGCAAGAACGGCCGCACAAACATGACGAACGTCACGAAGCTTGAAACCGGGTTGCCCGGCAAGCCAATGAAGTAGGCCGGCGGTTGGCTTTCGACCGCACGGCGCACATGGCCAAACGCCAGCGGCTTGCCAGGCTTGATGGCGAGTTGCCACAGATCCAGCGCACCCATCGACAGCACAGCAGGCCGAATGTGATCTTCCTCACCCACGGATACACCACCGGTCGTGATCACCACGTCGGCCTGATTAGCCGCCTGCGCCAGCGCCGCTTGCGTTGCGGCCAGGTTGTCCGGCACCAGCCCAAGATCGATCAGATCACAGCCTAGGCGTTGCAGCAGATCGACCATCACAAAGCGGTTGGAGTTGTAGATTGCTCCAGGCTTGAGCGGCTGCCCGGGCATGGCCAACTCATCGCCCGTAAAAAACACCGCCACCTTCAAACGGCGCCGCACGTCAAGGTGCTTTAATCCAACCGATGCCGCTAAGCCCAGATCTTGTGGGCGCAACCGCTGCCCGGCCTGCAGAATCACATCGCCTGCACGAATGTCGCATCCGCGCAGCCGCACCCACTCGCCCACTCTGGGTACATGGCTAATGCGAATGCTGTCACCCTCTGCCGTGCACTGCTCCTGCATCACTACAGTGTCGGCTCCTTGGGGAATCATCGCACCGGTAAAGATTCGCGCAGCAGTGCCTGGCGCAAGCGCCTGCCCGATATGCCCGGCGGCAATGCGCTGGCTCACGGGCAATGACGAACCTGGGGCGGTTACGTCACTTGCGCGAAGCGCGTATCCGTCCATTTGCGAGTTGTCCATAGGCGGCACGTCGAGCTGCGACATCACGTCGCGTGCGAGCACACGACGGCCCGCGTTGATAGTTTCAAGCTGCTCCACCTCCGACACAGCCGTAGCGTGAGACAAAAGCCGCTCAAGTGCCTCCTCGGCAGGCATAGGTGCCATAGGTTGAGAATCAGCCATTGACATACTCGAATCGGTATGCATTGCTCAACAAATACGCTGCCACCAACTCCGGCTGGTCAATGTCGAGCACGGGTCGTTGCGTCGGCGCAGGGAGCGTAGCACCTGCGCAGGTGACGACGGCCACGATAAATGGATCTGCTTCATAAAGATGCGGCTTGCCTGTGTCTGCACGCCAGATCTCTAGCTTGGGGATCGATGCAAACTTAAACCCTTCGACCAAGACCCAGTCGACTTCCCCGAGTTCAGGAATCAACTCCTGTAGTTTAGGCTCTGTCGGCAATGCCCACTCGCGCAGCAATGCCATGCGGCGTCGAGATGCAAGTAGTACTTCATATGCGCCCGCCTCACGGTGCCGGTACGAGTCCTTGCCCGGTCGGTCAACATCATAGCCTTCATGCGCGTGTTTTATGACAGAGACTCCAAGGCCTTGCTGGCGAAAAAGCTTGATCACTTGCTCAATCAGCGTCGTCTTGCCCGCACCGGAGTAGCCAACAAACCCAACTACTTTCATACGATGCAATGCTCCATGATGAAGTGCTTTACCTGTACGGCATCAGCCTCGATCTCCACAAATCTTTGCGGCATCAACTCGATGTCTTCATAGCCGGCAGGCCGCAAAGGCTTACGGCCTATCGCCTCCTGCACAGTCTCGGCAAACTTGATCGGCAAAGCCGTCTCCAGCACGATCATCGGCACATCGGGCTCCGTGTAGCGCCGGGCTACCGTCACGCCGTCAGCAGTGTGCGTGTCTATCATCTCGCCATGGTTGAAGTATGCGTCGCGCATGGTGTTGAGGCGATCATTGTGCGTGCTCGCGCCGGACACGAAGCCATATCGGTTGATCTGGGCAAAGGCCGGATCAGCCGAAAGGTCGAACTTGGCAGTCTCTGGCAATTGCTGGCCGAACAGCTCGCTTGTTCTGCTTGTGTCACGGCCCAATAGGTCAAACACGAAACGCTCGAAGTTCGACGCCTTGGAGATATCCATGGATGGGCTTGAGGTGTGGAACGTCTCGCTGGATTTACGCACCCGGTACACACCCGTACGAAAAAACTCGTCCAGCACATTATTCTCGTTGGTGGCGAGCACAAGCTGTTTGATCGGCAAACCCATCATCCGGGCGATGTGGCCTGCGCAAATATTGCCGAAGTTGCCAGATGGCACACAAAAGCTCACTGGCTGATCACTGGTCTGCGTTGCCTTGAAGTAGCCCGAGAAGTAGTACACCACCTGGGCGAGAAGCCTTGCCCAGTTGATTGAGTTCACCGTTCCAATCTGATAGCGACGCTTAAATTCAAGATCGGCCGACACGGCTTTCACTACATCCTGACAATCGTCGA
>CAYSMM010000119.1:0-7112 GCA_964432095.1 uncultured Burkholderiaceae bacterium
CCTCACCCCCGCCGCCATTCATCGCACCACTGGCGCAACCCACGAGGGCGTGGCCTGTATCGCTGCCATCAGGATGCTTCGGGCATTGCAGCCGCTGCGTATCTACCCCAGGCCGCTCTCCTCCTCGCTCCACGAGACCCTTTGGCCCTCTCTTCCCCGCGATCAGCTCGCCATAATGGGGCTTGCTTTGTTGTACGGGCGTTGCAGGTCGCTAGACTCGAGCTCTGTACTACATGGATAGGGAGCAACTTCAGACTCGGAAGTTTCAATTTCCAAGTGGTCGCCACAGCGGGGGAGCTAACGCGGCACCGCTATGACCTGGCCCGAGTTTACTTGGGAACCACGGGATCACAACTCACCGTGTGAGCGGCGCGCTTATTGACCGTGACGATCTCCAGGCCAGTTCCCGCTGATGACACGTCGGCCCACAGCGTCCCGTTGGCGAACATCACCCCCTTGTTGCTCACCATAAGTCTGTCGAAGGACTGGCACAGGATCGCCGACTTGACCGGGGTGCTAAACACCGACCCGAACTCCTTCATGAGCTGGTTCGGGCTTCCAATCTCACGCTTATGGCCAGACTTATCGAACACCAACAGTGGATAGCGTACCAACGATGCCACCGCTTCCCGATCATCCTCTTTGATCGCTCTCCGTATCGAATCGAAGAAGTTGCGTCCAGCAGATGAACTCAAGCCCAAAGTCGTGTACGCATCGGGATTGGAGCCCTGAGCAATCGACAACCCGTGTCCGAGCACCCCAACCAAACAGGCTAAATATATAAGCACACGCAATGAGCGTTGCATGACTACCCTCCGCTTTTGAACCGATCTTGATATGGATAGAATAACTTCAACTCATCGGCTCGTCGAATCGTCAAACCATTCATGACTCGACCTCCGGCACGATTCCATCTCATCCACTGAATATTCATTGCACCGAAGTCACCTGCCCTCCACGCTTGGAGCAACGATGACCGCGCGAAGGCTTCTTCGCCGATGTTGTACATGATCGAAACAGCCGCATCGAATTGCCCCTGAGTGGAACCAAGTGGGATCAATCTGTTAGCCGCACCAACAAATCTACCCACATCACGATCAAACAGCGCTTGGGCTTGATCCATGGTGATGGTATCGCCCATCGCTAAGCCGTCGGCGGCGACAACTCTGTGCCCCCAGCCAACCGTCGGAATGCCCACACCATCGTCGTAGACAGTAAGACTGAAGCCCTCGTATCTTTGAATCGCCTCACGACCTTCAGAACTCAAGCTGAAGCAGTTATAGCCTCGCTGCTCACAGCTCGTGGATTTCGCCAGTTCATTAAAGAGATACCCGAACGCCGCCGTCTGCGCACCGGTGGCGAACTTGCCGCCACTGATGGCCGATACCGCACCTCCGGTCATAGTAGCGACGGCAAACTGCAGGGGTTTACTGCCCAGACCTCGAGTTTCCACCGTCACCCACTTGCTGATGACTTGCGACACCGCACCTCGCGCGCATCCCTCACCCCCGCCGCCATTCATCGCACCACTGGCGCAACCCACGAGGGCGTGGCCGGCGTAGTTGCCGAAAGTATGCCCGGCCCACGTACCCCCCACATAGCCAAACGCGCCGCCGGTAAGCGCGCCCTGGAATGCGGCTTTGAGGTCGCCGCCACTGGAGACTAAGCCGCCAGAGAAGCCTGCCAGCGCAGCGTTACCAACTGCAGCCAGCGTTGTACCGCTACCAAACGGAGCCCAGTAGTGCCCTGTCAACCACGCCGCTGCAATGCCCACAATCGCTCTGAAGAGCTGACTGCGCTTGTACTCCCTGCGGACTTTGCGCTCGATCCACTTGAGGAAGGAGCCGCTTGGGTCTGTGGCGCTCAGGGGGCTGTTGTACACGTAGCTGTAGCGGTTGTGGCTGGCCAGCAGCTCGGGCGCCTGGATGAACGGGTCTGCGCTGATGAAGCGGCCGAGCACGGGGTCGTACACCCTCCCATTCATATGTACCAAGCCCAGCACGTCGAGCATTTCATGGCCGGTAAAGCCGCGGTCTGTGGCGCCGACGATTGGCGCCGCGCTGGCAGTGCCGTCGGGGTTTCTGCGTGGAGCCGTCGCGCATGCACACGCTCGGGCGTTCGGCGGGCGCCCGTGTACGCAGGCACACCTGCGCTACTCCCGCCTCACCCCCAGGCGTCGTATTCATAGCGCTCCAGCACCTGGCCAGCGGCGTTGGACACGGCTACCAGGTTGCCCAGGTGGTCTTGGTGCAGGTAGCGGGTATCGGTGGTGCAGTGGCCGCTGAGCGCTCGGTCGCCACAAACAAGGCAAGATTCGGAATTTGAATCTTAATAACCTACTTGATGAATACACCATCTTGGTTATACTCATGGCATGGAAAAGAGCACCCCGCATTGCAAGCTGTCTAGGGTGCAGTTTTTAGTTCAGCAGGGTCAGGTGCGCGCCACGGCAAGCGCGTTTAGCGGGGCTCGGGATTTAGGCATCCCCGATCTAGCCGGAATGTGTGCCGTGATCATGTCGTTGAGCCCTGCCCACTTTTACAAGAGTATGACGACTCACGCCGACCACAGGATTTGGCAGGATGTGTATCACGCTCGCTTGCCTGGCGGTGATACGGTTTACCTCAAGCTGACCGTGATTGACGGCGTGCTGATTGTTTCTTTCAAGGAGCTTTGATCATGAAATGCCCGAGCTGTGGCGCAGCCAAACTGATCCACGATACCCGCGACGTGCCGTACACCTACAAGGGCGAGCACACGGCCATCCCGGATGTCACGGGTGACTTCTGCCCGGCTTGCGGTGAGGTGCTCCTGGACCGTGAGCACGGCGACCGATACAGCGAGCTGATCGGTGCATTTCAGCGGCAGGTGAATGCGGCTTTTGTTGACCCTGCCTACATCGCCAAGGTGCGCAAGAAGCTCGATCTCGATCAACGTGAGGCTGCCGACATTTTTGGCGGCGGGGTCAATGCGTTCTCTCGCTACGAGAACGGCAAGACCAAGCCCCCGCTGGCGCTGGTGAAGTTGTTGAAGGTGCTGGATCGCCATCCCGACTTACTCAACGAGGTGCGATCCTCGTAGCGCTGAGCCCAATCCTCCACTCGCGCATCGCCCGAACTGCCGTCTCATTGCCTCGCCCGCCTGCGGGGCGAAGGCGGATGGGGTTTGTGTGCCTGCGCACATAAACCCCGCCGTAGCGGCGGGCGCTTGCAAGCGCGAGACTCCGGGAGAGGGACAGGGGCTGAGTCACAAGCGCTGGCCCAGCTGGACAAAGGCGTGGCTTAAGGAGAAGGGTGAATACTGCCAAGAGTGCAATGCCGTTACCGCACATCCATAGGGCAGTAATGGCATGTTACTCTCAACATTACGTAAAGTAAGAAAACAAGTGAACAGGAAATGGACTGGATTTAGCCCAGACCGCTCAGAGGCTGCGTGTCAACTTCTTGATGTGACGTTTTGCCAGTACTGATCCCGCCGCATGGGCTTTCTTTGCCCAATATAGAGCCTTCGCTAAGTCGACTGGCGCATCATTAAGACCCTCGAGGTAGTGCAGCATCAATGACTCCTGGACCATCACGTTGCCAGCTTCACCCACCGCCTCGAGATGATCCAAAGCGCGCCTACGACGCCATTGGCGATCACGCCCACCTAGCCCGAGTCGATAGGCAGAGGCCAGGTCAATACGGCCATCCAAATCATCTGGATGCAAGCAGTCCTCAGCACGTTGCATGAAATGTTCACTCTTTGCCATGTTCCCCGCGGCATAGTAGTAATTTGCTAGCTCGATGAGGGCTTCAATCGAACCTACATCGGCATGTTGCTGGATATAGGTCAACGCATTCGCTACGTCGCCTTCCTATAGCAGACGTCTGGCCTTTACTTTGTCGAAGCTCATTGATCAGTCCTGGGGCTGCGAATATGCGCCGCTTCCTCGCGATAATCCCTTGATATTTACGTGGCCACTCTTCGTTCGCTGGTTAATGTAGTCTTGAATATTCTGATTGAATTCATGTTGACGTAGCAGCAGATCAAGTTTCGCAGCTTGTTGCACAGTCATCGGGTTATCTTTACTAATGTTGTTGTCGACAAAAAATTTCATTACTACAGCTTTGCCAGACTTATTATTGTACTCAGGATGGCCTGTTTCGTTACTCCAACGATTCGGATTTGGGGGACCATCCTCCCAAATAATGTGCTCACCCATGGTCTGCTTACTCAAGTATTCAACTGCATCTGCAGATATATAGTCCCTAAACTGATCGGCCCACTGCTTCGCAAAAGGATGATGCCCGGGCTTCTTAAAGAGCAGCGCGATGTCGGACTTGCTTAGCCAGTGATTGAACAAATACCCAAACGCCGCCGTCTGTGCGCCGGTGGCGAACTTGCCTCCAGTGATGGCCGAGGTGGTGCCGCCCGCAATCGTGGCGGCCGCAAACTGGCCTGCCGGGCTCCAGGTCTCTGTCCTGAGCGTCACCCACTTGCTGATGACCTGCGACACCGCACCACGCGCGCATCCCTCACCCCCGCCGCCATTCATCGCGCCGCTTGCGCAACCGACGAGGGAGCGGCCGGCTTAATTGGCAGCGGGTTGGGGCAGATACACTTGCGTGCTTGAAGCTTTACTGCCCTGCGCTGCTAGCGTAACTGCCAGCCGGTGATGCTGTCGCAGCAGTGAGGCAGCGCTCTAGCCATGAGTGTGTTCGACGCCTGATGATGGATAAACCTTCGCCCTTGAGCCACACGCCGATGATGCAGCAGTACCTGCGCATCAAGGCGGAGCACGCCAATGCGCTGGTGTTTTATCGCATGGGCGATTTTTACGAGCTGTTTTACGGCGACGCGGAGCGCGGAGCGCGGCTGCTGGACATCACGCTCACTAAACGTGGCATGAGCGCGGGCGAGCCGGTGGTGATGTGCGGCGTGCCGGTGCATTCAATGGAAAGCTACCTGGCCAAGCTCATCAAGCTGGGTGAAAGCGTGGCGGTGTGCGAGCAGATGGGCGACCCGGCCACCAGCAAGGGGCCCGTAGAGCGTAAGGTGGTGCGCGTGGTGACACCGGGCACGGTGACGGACACGGAGCTGCTCGACGAAAAATCAGAGAGTCTGCTGATGGCAGTCGCGCCAGCCAAGAAAGGCCAGGCGGTGGGCTTGGCGTGGCTGGCGCTGGCCTCTGGCGAGTTGTGTTGTGCTGAGGCAGACTGGCCCTCACTTGCGCAGTGGCTGGCACGTCTGGCACCGTCTGAGCTGCTGTGGCCTGAGGGTGTGGATGCTGGCGCGTTGACGCAGGCACTGGCTCATGCAAGACTCAACACCCATATTACTCCGTTGAGTAGTTGGCAGTTTCTGGCTGACAGCGGCCGACAGCGGGCGTGTACTCAACTGGGTGTCAGCACTTTGGCGGGCTTCGGAGTGGACGATATGCCGCTGGCCGAAGGCGCACTCGGCGCGCTACTCGGTTATGCGCAGCATACACAGGGGCAGGCGCTTGCGCATGTGGACGCGCTGCGTGTAGAGGCCAGCCGCGATGGCTTGCAGCTCGACGCAGCGGCGCGGCGTAACCTCGAACTCACGCTCACGCTACGCGGCGAGCCTGCACCCACGCTGTTCTCGCTGCTCGACCGATGCCAAACGCCCATGGGCAGCCGCATGCTGCGTGCATGGATCACGCAGCCACTGGCCAGCCAGGGCGTAGCAGCAAACCGGCATGAGGCGATTGCTGCGCTCATAGCGCATGGCATGGCAGGCATCATCGATGCGCTCAAGCCGATCAGCGACCTCGAGCGCCTAGCCACACGCGTGGCGCTCAAGCAAGCCAAGCCGCGCGAGCTGGCGGCACTCAAGCACAGCCTGGCGGCGCTGCCGGCGTTGGATGCGGCAAGCGCGTCGACTGGTTCGCAATTGATCGAAGCACAGCGAGAGCGCCTGGCTGTGCCCGAGGAGTTACATGCGCTGCTGCGCTGCGTAGCCGACGAACCCGCCGTGTTCATTACCGATGGTGGTGTGATCGCTCAGGGCTGCGACGCTGAGCTGGACGAGTTGCGCCTGATCTCGCAAAACCACGGTGCGTTTCTGGCCGAGCTAGAGGCACGCGAACGCATGCGCAGTGGCATTGCCAACTTGCGTGTGGAATACAACAAGGTGCACGGCTTTTTCATCGAGGTGACGCAAGGCCAGCTCGACAAGGTGCCGGCTGACTATCAACGCCGGCAGACGCTCAAGAACGCGGAGCGCTTCATCACACCCGAGTTGAAGGCGTTTGAGGACAAAGCGCTTTCGGCGCGCGACCGCGCGCTCGCACGTGAAAAGACACTGTATGCGCAACTGCTGGACAGCCTGGCCGCGCATATCAAGCCGCTAAAGGCAGCCGCCAGCGCGGTGGCAACGATCGACGTATTGAGCACACTGGCCGAGCGAGCCGCCACACTGCACTGGGTGCAGCCGCGCTTCGTCAATTGGCCGTGCATAGACATTCGCGCCGGGCGTCACCCGGTGGTGGAAGATCGTATACGGCCGTTCATCCCCAACGACTGTGTGATGGACGCCAAGCGCAAACTGCTCATCATCACCGGCCCCAACATGGGTGGCAAAAGCACTTTCATGCGGCAAACCGCAATCATCGTGCTGCTGGCCTACATGGGCAGTTTTGTGCCGGCGCACAGTTGCACGCTAGGGCCGGTGGATGCGATCTTTACGCGCATTGGCGCAAGCGACGACCTGGCCAACGCGCAGTCCACCTTCATGGTGGAGATGACCGAGGCTGCGCAGATTCTGCATCGCGCAACTGCGGCAAGCCTGGTGCTGATGGACGAGATCGGCCGCGGCACCAGCACCGATGACGGCCTTGCGCTCGCGCACGCGATCGCGCAACACCTACACGACAAACCGCAGGCTTTCACCTTGTTTGCGACGCATTATTTTGAGCTCACCGAGTTGCCCACTACGCTGCCGCGTGCACACAACCTGCACGTGACGGTGGCTGAGGACGGCCGCAATGTGGTGTTCTTGCATGAGCTGCGCGACGGTCCGGCGAGCCGCAGCTACGGCGTGCATGTAGCCGAGCTGGCCGGCGTGCCCAAGCTGGTGTTGCGCCAGGCTGAACAGCACCTGGCGAT
>CAYSMM010000120.1:0-7079 GCA_964432095.1 uncultured Burkholderiaceae bacterium
CAGCTCGGCGGCTACGCGATCGAACTCACTGAACACCGCATTCAGCAGGCCCACTAGCGACTGCGGGCTGCAGCTGGCTGCCAGTTGCGTGAAGCTGCACACATCGGCAAACAAAATGGTGGCGTCGCTGTAGGAGTCGGCCACCACTTCGCTGCCATGCTTCAGACGATCAGCCACCTGAGCTGGCAGGATATTGAGCAGCAGCCGGTCGGCCTCGTCGCGCGCAATCTTGAGCTCGTGAGTGCGTGTTTCAACGCGTTGCTCCAGCAGTTCATTGGCGTCCTTCAGCTCGGCAAAAGCGCCGTCGAGCTTATCGCTCATCAGATTAAAAGATGCGGAAAGCTCCTCTACCTCTGCGATTAAACCGCCTTGCACTCGCTGCTGCAGATTGCCCTGCGCAATGCTGCGCGCCGCTTGGCTCAATTTGTGCACCGGCCGGCTGATGAGTCGTGACAGCCACCACGCCAACAGCGTAGCGACGACCATCAGCATGATTGTAGTGATGACGGTATACCAGCGCCGCTGACGAATCTGACCGTCAAATTCTTCGGCCGATAGCACTACGCCAATCATCCAACGCAGCCCCTGGGTGTTCTCAAACGGCGCGGCCAGCACGTAATAGGCGCTTGCGCCACTGTCTGCTTCGAACTCGATCACGGTGTACGGAATAAACTGACCCTGCGGTAGCTTGTCCGCCATGGCCAGGCTCGCGGTGCGGATTGCAGCATCCGGTGACTCTGCGGCCTTGAGCCGTTTGATCTCACCACCGAGCGAGCGCGCCACACTGTCGTTGCCGCTGGAGGCTGCGATCAGCACGCCAGCGGAATCAGCCAGGAAGATGCGGTCATCTTTGTTGGGCGTAAGGCTTGCGAGCAGCGCATTGAGGCGCCGCAAACGAACGTCCATGCCCACCACGCCGCGGGTATGTGCGCCCCCGCCTGCAGTGCCAAGGTTGAACGGCTGTGACAGCGTAATGCCCAAGTCACCGCTGACGTAGGCGTACACCTCGCTCCATACCGTACCGCCTGCCCGTACTGCGGCCTGATACCAGGGCCGCTCTTGTGGGCGGAACTGGTCTGACGAGAGGGGTAGACCCAGCACGGCCCCTTGGCCGGAGTCAAGACGGTAGGTCTCGCGCTTGGGCGGCTGCGTGACCTGTTTGAGCAGCAACTGACCCTCGCCTTGCTGCAACATCAAGAAGTGTCCGGCCTGATCGGCAAGGTAGATTGAATCTGCAAGCCTCACGTTGCGCAGCCATTCGAGCAGCAGGGCTTCGTTACTTGCCATGCCATGCGCCGACCCATGTGCTGACAAGAGGCCGGTTGCAGCAGCAGCGCTTGCTGTGCGCACCGCAAGCCACGGTGGCTCGAGCGCGTCTTTGAGTTGAGAAGCCACCGCTTCCGCAATCTGAGTGCGCAGCCGGCTGGTGAGTTCAAGGCGGTTCAGATTGGTGGAATACAGGATATACAGCAGCGCTACGATCGCGAGCACCACCACCGCAAGAAAGCTGGAGAGCAGCGTGGGATGCAGTGAAGGGCGCCGAAGCGCCCAGAGGGCTGGCGCAGGCTGAGAAGGACGAGGCGGCGCATTCATGGGATTGCTGTTATCTGCGAGGCCCTGATGAGCCTGCGCATGCTAGCCCTGCTGCGGCCGCCGCGCAAGCAGCCCGGCAAGGCATCTACGCCCCACAGGTGCCATGACGCAGCAATCAGTGCCCCTCAAAACGCACCAGCGTATGCAACTTCAAGCCCGCGGCTTGCAGCAGCTTAGAGCCGCCGAGTACGGGCAGATCAACGATCGCTGCGCCCTCCATCACCGTGCCGCCGAGTTTTTCGATCAGCTTCTTGCCGGCCATCATGGTGCCGCCCGTGGCGATCAAATCATCGATCAGCAATACTTTGTCCCCTGGCTTTACGGCATCGATATGCATCTCTACGGCTGCGCTGCCGTACTCCAGCTCGTACGCTTCGCTGACGGTGTTGAAGGGTAACTTGCCCTTTTTGCGAATCGGCACAAAGCCGACGTTGAGCTCATACGCGACCACGCTGCCAAGGATGAAGCCGCGCGCATCAATACCTGCCACCACGTCGGGCCGCATGGCTTTATCCATGTAGCGCTGAACGAACAAATCGATCAGCACCCGGAACACTTTAGGGTCTTGCAACAGCGGTGTAATGTCGCGGAACTGCACGCCGGGTTGCGGCCAGTCGGGCACGGTGCGACTGTGTTGGCGAATGTAGCTATGCAGTTCCATGGTTGGTAGTTTTTGCAGCTTGCAGATGAAGCAGTCTAGCGCTCATAGGGGGTTGCGCAAAATACGCTCAAGCCACTTGCTGGGTTTCACTCAGCCAAATACAGCGTAGCAGATTCAACCGGTTGCAACGGTAAATGCGCTCGCATTGCGGCTCAAGCGTCACAGGCATACCCGCATGCTTGCGCTGGGCGTAAACGAATTTCGACTGCCGATCCACCCAGTGCACTGTAGTGAGCCGTGACCCGCCCGCCCATCAGCTCGGTAATGCGCGTGACGATTCGCAATCCGAGCTGTGTGCTCCCTGCAGCATGCGCTGCTGAAGGGGTATCGGCATGCGGCACGGCTCCGGTTTGAGCAATGCCTATGCGCTGGCAGATGCTGCCTGGCAATCCGCTCCCGAAATCGTGCACGGAAAGTACAACCTCACCTGCATCTTTATGCAGACTGAGCGTGACGGGCCGCCCCGCGGGGGCATAGCGCGACGCGTTATGCAGCAGGTCAACGGTGATTTGCTCTATCCACATCGAGTCGGCCATCGCCCAGAGACTGTCATTACCCTGCCATGTGAGTTGTTGACCGCGCTCTTCGAGCAGAGGCAAAACCAGCTCAACTGCGTTGGCTGCTGCGATCCGTAAATCGGTGGGTGAGCAAGCCGGTACTTCTGACTCGGCCCGCGCGAGCGACAACAAACGGGCAATCAGCATTGTGAGCCGGTCGCACAACTCCAGTATGTCTTCGAGTTGCGAGCGCAACGCAGTGGAGCCATCCTGGCTCGCGACCTCTGACAGTGCTTCCTCGGCCCGTGCCCGCAGCGCTGCAAGAGGTGTGCGCAACTCGTGCGCGCAATCCGATGCGAAGCCCTCCAGGCGTGCGTAGCTCACTGCTAGGCGGGCCAGCATGGCATCCAGGCTGCTCGACAGCGCCACAACTTCTGCCACTTGTGGGTCTTCATTCAGTTGCTTTTCTCTTCCCGACGGCGCGTCTGCTTGCTGTACCGCTGAATGCAGCGAAGCGTTACCGACTGACTCGGCTCGTTGCACCAGGCGGGCCAAAGGCAGCAGCACCTGCGCGCTGAGCTTCCATGACAGCATCAGTCCCAACCCAATCACAGCCAGCGTGATGACAGAAAGGCTGCTACCGAGTATCCAAAGCCTGCGGCGCAGATCCGACTCGCTGCGGTAGACACGGATGCGTACCGCCTGAGGCGCTGAGCCAGTGCCAACCGTCATCTCTTCAATGCCGACACGCAAATTGCTCCGCTCATGCTGTAGTGTGAAGTATTGGCGCTTCACTCCAGGTACACCAAGCTGGCCGGTGAGCTGACTGCTTAGCCTCGGCCCATAGTCGGCCAGAAGTCGCCCGTCTAGCGACCAAAGCTCAAAGTGCGGATCGGTATCGAAAGGGTCATCGGCAGAATGGCGAATTTCGCGGAACTGCCAATTGCCCTCAGTGTCCTGCTCAACAGACTGCTGCACGGCCTCGGCGTCACGGTGCAGGTGCCTGTCCAGCTCAGAGTACAAATACTCGCGCGCTGCTATGAACACCGCAGTAGAAAAGCACAGCAGTAATAAGGCGAGTAGCGCTGCCTGCCGTGCCGCAATCGTGCGGGCCAGGCTGGATCGTGACTTAGGCCTTGCGGAGTTAGGCTGATTCAAGGTGAATCCATCGCCGCACAAAAGCCCCGCCCTCGGGCGGTATGAATCAGCCTTGGTGCGCCAGCTGTTTCTAGCTTGCGTCGCAAGCGGGCAACATGAACATCAATGACGTTGTCAATCGGGGTTGCGCGCTGCGAGACATGCCAGACCTCGCGTGCGATCGAGTCTCGCGCCACAACCCTCGGCGATTGGCGAAGGAGAAACGCGAGTAGGTCAAACTCGCGTGCCGTAAGGCTGATCAGGTTCGGTCCGACAATGGCCTGCCGTGTGACCGGATCGAGCCTGAGTGGCCCGAGGGTGATGGGGCTGGAGAGTATGGCGTTACTGCGTCTCAACAGCGCTTGAATCCGCGCGATCAACTCCGTCATTGCAAAAGGCTTGATCAGGTAGTCGTCTGCGCCTGCGTTGAGACCTCGTACGCGATCCTGAACGCTGTCGCGAGCGGTAACCATCAAAACCCTTGGCGCGACGGGTGACTGCAAAACTAGAGCGAGCAACTCGAACCCGCTAATGCCTGGCAGCATCAAATCCAGTATCAGCAAGTCCCAGGTGTGACGCTTCACATGCACAAGTGCATCCTCCGCACAGCGGCAGTGTGTTACCGACAAGCCCTCCGATACGAGACGTGCGCATATCGCCTCGGCTAGAGGCAACTCATCTTCGACGATCAGTACGCGGGCGCTAGTCATGGCTTCGTTCGCGCTGTCAATTGTGCCCGGCCAAGCGTATTACCCCTCGCACTCTGAATTCTTGTTAAGAATTTGCTTGCAAACTCAGTGTGCACCGTAACCTACATGTGCTTTCAACAACAACGAGGAGCAACGAGTATGGCCCCCCACATGAAGCACGGTTTCCTTGCAACGGTATTTGCTATCGGCGCGTGTGCAAGCGCTCAATCTACGCCCCCCTCACCCCCTGCTAGTCAAGCTGCGCCAGTGCCGCAAACGTCTCAGTCTGTCGTTCAAAACGTTAACGCCAGCAACTTGCGCTTTCCTAAAGGGATCCCCGGTTTGGCCGAAGGCCAGAAGAACAAGCCGCCCTCAACCAATTGGCTACGCGACGCCGATACCGATACTGAGCGGTTCCGTAGGCTGGAGATATTGCTGGCTGGCACAGAGATGGCGATGTGGGAAATCACCTTTCGCTTTGAGAACATGTATGACGCGATTCTTGTGGACAACTACGACTACGCCCGCTTCAACTGGGACAAGATCAAGAGCCGCGCCAACAGCGCGCTCATGAAGCGCCCAGGTCGTACGGTGAACATGGAGGCGTTTCTGCTGGATACGACCTGGCAGGTTGTGGACGATGGCCTGAAAACCAAAGACCCTGCCAAGGCCCGTGAAGCCTTCGCGACGGCTCGGCAGGTGTGCATGGCGTGTCACGAGGCTGAAAAAATGCCGTTCTTCAACCAGCATCCGGTGTTCAAGAAAACAGAGAAGTTCCCCGCGCTAGCAAAGCGCTAGCTTTAGGGGTGCCCGCTGGTAGGTTGCTGTGGCGCTATAGCTGAAGCAGCAACTCCTCGGCACGTTCGAGTGACTCTGCCTTGCCGCGCAGCACCAGTGTGTCCCCCGCCTGCAACGTCTCGGCATCCGGTGGATCCACGATCCGGCCGGTGCCGCGTTTGAGGGCGGACACGTTGACGTACAACTCGTCAAGCTGCAAGGCCCCAATCGCTTGGCCGACCCACCGCGAGCTTGCCGGCAGGGTGATGCTGTGCAGTCGGTCGTGGTCGAAGTGCTCCTCGGTTTCGTCATCGGCGCCGTGAAAATAGCCGCGTAGCAGTTCGTATCGGCTCGACCGCGCTTTCTGCACGTCGCGCAGCACACGGCGCAGCGGCACACCTGCCAGCGCCAGCGCATGAGAGGCCATCATCAGCGAGCCTTCGAGCGACTCGGGCACTACCTCGGTAGCACCAGCGGCACGCAGTTTTTCAAGATTCAGATCGTCTTGCGTGCGCACGACCACCGGCACTGACGGCGCAAGCTTGTGCACCTGATGCAGGATCTTCAGCGTCATGGGTGTACCGAGGAAGGTGATTGCCACCACGCGCGCCCGCGCAATGCCGGCGGCGGTCAAGGCCTCGGGCCGCGAACCGTCGCCAAAACTCACGCGCTCCCCGGCCAACTGCGCTTCGCGTACGCGGTCGGGGTCGAGGTCGAGCGCGCGGTAGGGCACATTCTCCGCTTCGAGCATGCGTGCCAGATTTTGGCCCACGCGGCCATAACCCAGGATCAGCACATGTTGCTCGGCGGCAATTGCTTGCTTGGCCACATTGGTGAGCGCGAGTGATTGCAGCATCCAGTCGCTGGCAGTAAAGCGCAACACGATGGCATCGATACGCGCAGCCAGAAGCGGCATCGCCAGCATGGACAGCACCATGCTGGCCAGCACCGGGTTGAGCAGCTGCGGTGGCATGAGCTGGGAGTCTGAGGCGAGATTGAGCAGCACGAAACCAAACTCGCCCGCGCAACACATCCACAACCCGATGCGTAGCGACACATTGTTGCCGCTGCCGAACAGGCGCGCCAGCGCCGCGATAATCGCGACTTTCACCAGCATCGGCACCACCGTCAGCAGCAGCACCAGCCACCATTGCTGCAGCGCATAGCGCCAATCCAGCAGCATGCCCACGGTGATGAAAAACAGCCCGAGCAGAATGTCGCGGAAGGGCTGAATGTCGGCCTCCACCTGGGTGCGGTAGTCGGTTTCAGAGATCAACATGCCGGCCACAAAGGCGCCAAGCGCCAGCGACAGCCCGGCATGCTCAGTCAGCCAGGCCAAACCGAGTGCAACCAGCAGTACATTGAGAACGAACAACTCCTGCGAGCTGCGCTTGGCCACGAAGTGAAACCACGGCCGCAGGATGCGCGGGCCGAGCAGCAAAATCGCCAACAGCATCATCGCTGCTTTGACCAGCGCAAGGCTCATGGCACCGGCCAGCTGATCCATGGGTTTGGAAAGCGCAGGAATCAGCACCAACATGGGCACCACGGCCAGATCCTGTGCCAGTAAGATCGCCACTGCCTTGCGGCCATGCGCAGAGTCCATCTCCATGCGCTCGACCAGGAGCTTGATGACGATGGCGCTGGACGACATGGCAAAGGCGCTGCCAGCCACCAGCCACGATTGCCACGGCATGGGATACACCGCCTGCGCTGCGAGACCGA
>CAYSMM010000121.1:0-7048 GCA_964432095.1 uncultured Burkholderiaceae bacterium
CAGGTATCGGCGAAAGCGTTGCAAATACCTTGATCCGCGGCAGCTCGAGCTGAAGAGTTTCAGCTACGCGCTTGATCAATGAATCGCCAAAGCCCACACCCTTGAGGCCTGGTTGGGTGTTGGAGATCGAATAGAACACTGCGGTGTTAGCCCTGCGCACATCACCCAGCGGCGCGTTTTCATCGAGCAGTGACTGTATGTTCTCTGTTAAGCCCTCAGTCAGTGCGACTTCAATGAAGATCAGTGGCTCATCCGGCACTCGCGGGTGAAAGTAGCCGTAGCAACGACGGTCTGCATCCAGCCGGTTCTTGAGGTCCGACCAACCGCCAATCTCATGCACAGCCTCATACCGGATGAGTTTCTCCAGCAAGGATGCCGGTGAATCCCAGGTAATCCTCCTCAACTCCAGGAACCCGATGTCAAACCATGAAGCAAATAACAGCTCCAAATCAGCGTCCAGAGGCTTGAGAGCACGATGCTGCTTCAGCAAGCCGAGCAGTTCTACGCGCAACTGCAGCAGAAACCGCATGCCGTCCGGAAACGAATTGAATCGCTGCAGCAACCTTATTCTGTGCGAATACAGTACCCGTCTCAGATTGATCTCTGCCTCAGCCTCATCTACCGTACCGATGCTGCTCTCGTATCGTTGTTTGGCCTGCTTGATTGCCGCACTGTCGGGCGAAAACCGCTCAGCGATCAATCGCAGAATGGACAGCCGCTCTTCAGCTTCAGCAGTTTGGTAATGCAGTGCCAAGCGCTCAGCCCGACGTCCACCTTCTACCTCGCTGACAGCAGTCTCGGCCACCGCCGTAAGGTCAGCAAAGTACTTTCGTTCTTTGCGAGTCAAAACCGGGGGATGCGGCCGTGCTGCAGGAGCCTGTTGCGGCAAAACCACCTGCGCAAGCTTAGGCTGGGTTACCTGCGTAACGTGCATGCGCCTCAATTGCCGCTGCAGCCAGTTGGAGCTGGAGGCACCGACCATCATGACTAAGCCGTTTTGTGGGCTTGCAGTGCCCGCCACTCATTGAGCGCATCTCGCTGTCTCAACAGGTGCGTACGCATTGCAGCATCGGCGCCGTCCGGGTCTCGCGCCTTCAGTGCAGCAAACACAGCCATATGCTCGGCACAACTAGACTCAATGCGACCAGGCAGCCTTAACTGCTGTTGACGTGACAACTTAAGAATTTTCCTCAGATCGCCAATCACTTGCCCGAGCCACCGGTTGCCTGCTAACCGGATGATGGACTCGTGGATTTGCATGTTCACCTGATAGTAATCATTGATACGCCGCACTTTGGCGTAGCGCGACAGGCGATCATGCAAAACTTCGAGCTGAGCTAAGTCTTCTGCTGTGGCATGCGTAGCGGCTTCTCGTGCGCAGCAGCCCTCTAACAATGCAATCACCGGAAAAATATCGTCAATATCTTGATCCGAAACTTCACTGACATAACAACCGCGTCGCGCCTGCAGCTGCACCAAACCCTCGGAGGCCAGAACTTTCAACGCCTCACGCATCGGCGTGCGGGATATTCCCATTTGATTGCACAGCGCCACCTCGTCGATCCAGCTTCCTGGAGCAAGCTCTCCATTGAAAATGCGATCCCGCAGCCGGTCTGCGACTTCTACATACAGTGAGCTACGGACGATGCGCATGCCATTGCCTCCTTGTCATACCCGAAAGTCAACATGATTTGAAGGCCTCTCATTAATAATTATGCATTATATATTCTTTGAGCATGCTGTCAACAGCGGGTTGGAGTATTTCCATCATAGTGCAGGGAATTCGATGCGATTGCTACAGCAGTCAGCCTGAACCGGTTAGATGCCCTAAGCGGCCTCGCTACAACGAGCCGGCCTGAAGTCGATAGATCAGGAATGCCAACCGAGAGAACTATGGGACTGAGTGCGGCCCGGAGTCACGCAGCATCAACCACAAGCCAAAAACAATCATCGGCACGCTCAGCAGCTGCCCCATGGTCAGGCCTATAGACAGCGTGCCCAAAAAGCGGTCGGGTTCGCGCGCAAACTCCACCACAAAGCGCACCACGCCGTATCCAACGAGGAATAAGCCGGCCACTGCGCCTGTGCGTGTCTTGGCATGCATCGTGCGCGAGTACCACCACAACAGTACGAATAAGACCAAACCTTCGAGCGCTGCCTGGTAAAGCTGCGAAGGGTGGCGTGCCAGCGAATCACCCGCCTGTGGAAAGACCATGGCCCATGGCACATCGCTGGGCCTGCCCCACAGCTCACCATTGATGAAGTTGGCAATGCGGCCAAACATCAAGCCGGGCGGCACCAGCGGCGCCACAAAGTCACCCACCCTGCACAGTACCGCAAAGCTGAATGCACCTGCTTTGCGGCGGGCAAACCACATCATCGCAACGATCACGCCCAACAGCCCGCCATGAAAACTCATGCCGCCCTTCCAGACGGCCAGCGCTTCGACTGGATTGCTGAGATAGTAGCCCGGTTTGTAGAACAGCACGTAGCCCATGCGCCCGCCGAGAATGACGCCGATCACACCAGCCATGAGCAACAGGTCTACGTCATCGCGCGTCCAGCCAGTTGAGGCGTAGGGCTGCTGGCGCACACGTCTGAACCCCAGCCACATGAAGGTTAGGAAGCCAGCAAGGTACATGAGGCCATACCAGTGAATGGCCAGCGGGCCGAGCTTGAGAGCGATGGGGTCAAACTGAGGGTGTACGAACAAAACAGTCTCCGCAATTCGGCACGATGGGCGAGCATAGCCAGTCAAGCTAGACGATAGCTAGCGCCTTTACAATCAAATCGTAAATGAATCAATCAATTCAGTTTACCCAAATCAAAACTTAGCCGCCTTCACGCTTGCAGCCCACTCTCATGACAGACAGCACGAACAAACTTCGCTCCTCGAGTATTACAGAGGGCACGTCCCGCGCACCCAACCGCAGCATGTATTACGGCATGGGCTACAAAAAGAATGACTTTGGCAAACCGATGGTCGGTATTGCCAACGGCCACAGCACCATCACACCGTGCAACAGTGGGCTGCAGAAATTGGCCGATGCGGCAGTGGCGGCTGTACAGGCCGCCGGGGGCAACGCACAGATGTTTGGCACCCCCACCATCAGCGACGGCATGAGCATGGGCACCGAGGGCATGAAGTATTCGCTCATCAGCCGCGAGGTGATTGCCGATTGCATCGAGACCTGCGTGAACGGCCAGTGGCTGGATGGCTGTCTGGTCATCGGTGGTTGCGACAAAAACATGCCCGGTGGCCTGATGGGCGTTCTTCGCACGAACGTACCGTCGATTTATGTGTACGGTGGCACGATCCTGCCGGGCGAATACAAAGGCCAGGATCTGAATATCGTGAGTGTGTTCGAGGCCGTGGGCAAGTACACCGCGGGCCAGATGAGCGACGAGGATTTCGAGCAGATCGAACAGCGCGCCATTCCTGGCAGTGGTTCGTGCGGCGGCATGTACACCGCAAACACCATGAGCAGCGCATTCGAGGCGCTGGGTATGAGCCTGCCGTACTCCAGCACCATGGCCAACGTGCATGAGGAGAAGGTACAGAGCACGCGTGAGTCGGCCCGCGTGTTGATGAACGCGATCAAGCACAACATCAGGCCGCGCGACATCGTCACGAAAAAAGCCATCGAAAACGCGTTCGCGGTCATCATGGCCACCGGTGGCTCCACCAACGCGGTACTTCATTTTCTGGCGATTGCGCATTACGCCGGTGTGGACTGGACGCTCGACGACGTGGAGCGCGTGCGTGCGCGCACGCCCGTGATCTGCGACTTGAAGCCCAGCGGCAAATATATGGCGATCGATCTGCACCGCGCAGGCGGCATTCCACAAGTGATGAAGCTGCTGCTCGACGCCGGGTTGCTGCATGGCGACTGCCTCACCATCACCGGCCAGACGATTGCCGAGATGCTCAAGGATGTGCCCAGTCAGCCGCGCGCGGATCAAGACGTGATTCACCCGATCAGCCAGCCACTGTATGCGCAGGGTCACCTGGCGATTCTGCGCGGTAACCTCGCGCCTGAAGGCTGCGTAGCCAAAATCACCGGCTTGAAGAATCCTGCGATGACCGGCCCTGCGCGCGTGTACGACAGCGAGGACGCCGCGATGGCCGCCATCATGGCGCGGCAGATCAAACCGGGTGATGTGGTGGTGATTCGCTACGAGGGTCCCAAAGGCGGCCCCGGTATGCGCGAGATGCTGGCCCCCACCTCCGCACTCATCGGCCAGGGCCTGGGCGAAAGCGTGGGCCTGATCACGGACGGGCGCTTTTCCGGCGGAACCTGGGGCATGGTGGTGGGGCATGTGGCGCCCGAGGCGCAGGTCGGTGGCCCGATTGCGCTGATCAGAGAAGGCGACAGCATCACCATAGACGCACACACTCACAGCCTACAACTCCATATCAGCGATGCTGAGCTCGCCGCGCGTAAAGCCGCATGGCAGCCTCCCGCTCCGCGCTACACGCGTGGTGTGCTGGGCAAGTTCTACAAGCTGGCATCCAGCGCAAGCGAAGGCGCAGTGCTCGATAAATAGCCACGTCTCACAAGTCGTCACATACCAACAACTGTACTTTGTCTTATCTGCAATCTAAATGCCAGACTCACATCAATACCCTATAGAGCATGCGCAGTTCGTCACATGGCTGCGCTCGGTTGCGCCCTACATTCACCTGCATCGCGGCAAGACATTTGTCATCGCCATAGCCGGCGAGGCGATCGCTGACGGCAAGCTCAACAGCCTGGTACAGGATGTCGCCCTGCTGCAAAGCATGGGAATCAAAATCGTGCTGGTGCACGGCTTTCGGCCACAGGTTGAAGAGCAGTTGCGCCTGAAGAATCACCCTTCGCGCTTCTCCCACGGCATGCGTATCACCGACAGTGTGGCGCTGGATTGCGCGCAAGAGGCCGCCGGCCAGTTGCGCTTTGAAATCGAGGCTGCGTTCTCGCAGGGCCTGCCCAACACCCCCATGGCCGGCGCGCTGGTGCGTGTGATTTCCGGTAATCTCGTGACGGCTAGGCCCGTGGGCATTCTGGATGGTGTGGACTTTCAACACAGCGGGCTGGTCCGCAAGATCGACCATCAGGCTATCGAGCGGGCGCTACACCTGGGCTCCATCGTGCTGCTGTCGCCGTTCGGCTTTTCGGTCACGGGCGAGGCGTTCAACCTCACCATGGAGGACGTGGCTACCAGCGCAGCGCTGGCTATCAAGGCCGACAAACTGATTTTCGTGACCGAGGTGCCCGGCGTGCTCAATGACGAAGGCAAGGTGATTACCGAAATTTCATTGCCAGCAGCCAAGGCCAAACTACAGGCCTTGCCCGACCCGCAGCAACCCACCGACACCGCGTTTTACCTGCGCCATGCCATCACGGCATGCGAGCGCGGCGTGCCGCGTTCGCACATCCTGCCGTATTCGCTCGACGGCTCGGTGCTGCTGGAGGTGTTCATTCACGACGGCGTGGGCACCATGATCGTAGGCGAAAACCTCGAGCATCTGCGCGAGGCCACCATTGACGACGTGGGCGGCATCCTGCAACTCATCGCGCCGTTGGAGGCTGAGGGCGTGCTCGTCAAGCGTAGCCGCACCGACATCGAGCGCGACGTGGCCAACTTCAGTTTGATCGAGCACGACGGCGTGATCTTCGGCTGCGCTGCGCTCTATCCGTATGCCGACCACAAGATTGGTGAACTGGCTTGCCTGGCAGTGGCACCGGTGAGTCAGGGCATGGGCGACGGTGACCGTATCCTGCGCCGTATCGAGCAGCGCGCCCGCGCCTGCGGGCTCGACAGGTTGTTCGTGCTCACCACCCGAGCCATGCACTGGTTTCAAAAGCGCGGCTTTGTGGTGGCTGATGTGAATGCACTGCCCCCCGAGAAGCAACGCAACTACGACCAAAACCGCAAGAGCATGGTGCTCGTCAAGCAGCTGTAGCGTTCAACAGCAATCAGGTTGATAGGTACTATTTACTGTATATAACGCTTACAACCATATCATTAACCAGTAAAAGCATGTTACTCAATAGAGTAATGCACTTAAATGCCAAGGGGAACGCTGAAGAAGTCTGGCGAGCGGGTGCAAGGCAAGGAACGGGCACGCGAGGGACCGCAGCTTACTTGCGTGTAAGTAAGGATTCCGAGTGGGCTGTGATGCGGCATTGCGCTCGCGCAGCCAACTACTCAGCGTTCCCTAAGTGCGGAAGCGGCCACCTGCGCCAACAACGGCCAACTCCACAAAGCTTTGCGTGTTGTCGAGCGCCAGCGTGAAGTCGCCCAAATCCGCGCGGCCCAAACGGCGTGCTGCCGCCACGATGCCCTGCGGCGAGATGTCCTTCATCGTCTTGAGCGTTTCCACAAGCGCCGCGGCACTCAAGTAAGACTCGAAGCTCGCATAGGACTGGCGTGCCTCTTTGAGGCGCGACATCGCCGCCTGATAGCGTCGCACGACAGCGCGCTTGGAATTGGTATAGCTCGGCACCGGCGTGGCTACTGCCGTGCCCTCAGCCGTTGCACCCAGGGCGCGAGCCAGGTGGCTGGCGCCGGCATCGCTCGTGGCCATATAGCGCACCGTGCGACCAGCCACGAGCCCGGCCTTGGCCAGCGTGTCAGACGCCTGCTGTGCCTGATACGCATAAATCATCACCAGCACCACATCAGGCTGGGTCTGGCCGATCTTCTGCAGGTGCTCTTTGGAAAGCGGAAAGTCGCGGTGTACTGCTACGGGCACGATGGTGCTGCCCTGCCCGGCTGCGGCAATCGCCTTTTGTGCCTGCGCAAGATCGGCCTGTCCAAACGCATCTGAAAAATGCAGCACCAGCACACGCTTGGCGCTTTGCGTGTGAGCCTTGAACAGCTCGGCCACCTCACGCTGAACCCCCGCACGGAAACGCACCACGCTAAAGCCGTTGTCGGCAATCTCGCTGGCCGTCAACGGCCCCCACAACGGCACACCGGCGGGCTTGAGCACCTCTAGCGCGGCCTTGGCAACCGGCCCCGAGGTGCATCCCAGCACTGCTTGAGCGCCTCGGAGACCACT
>CAYSMM010000122.1:0-7048 GCA_964432095.1 uncultured Burkholderiaceae bacterium
CCTCATCGATCACCTCCACCTCGAGCTCACGCGCCTTGTCGAGCTTGCTGCCGGCTTCGGCACCCGCGACCACGTAGTCGGTTTTCTTGCTTACGCTGCCACTGACCCTGCCGCCCGCGGCCTCGATCAACTCTTTGGCGGCTTCGCGGCTCATCGTCGGCAAGGTACCGGTGAGCACAAAGGTTTTGCCCGCCAAGGGCCTGGGGGATTCGTCGCTCGCGGCACCGTCATTCTCGGGCCAGGTGATGCCGGCGGCGCGCAATTGCTCCACCACTTCGCGGTTGTGCGGCTGCGCAAAAAAAGTGTGAATGCTGTTGGCTACGATGGGGCCGACATCGTTGACTTGCAGCAAGTCATCCACGCTGGCTTCCATGATGGCGCTGAGCCGCCCAAAGTGTTTGGCCAGATCCTTGGCCGTGGTTTCGCCGACGTGGCGGATGCCGAGGCCAAACAAGAAGCGGTTGAGTGTGGTGTGCTTGCTGTTCTCCAGCGCGGCCACGATGTTTTGCGCGCTCTTGTCGGCCATGCGGTCCAGCGCGGCGAGCTTGGCCACGCCGAGCTTGTAGAGCTCGGGCAGCGTGCGAATCAGATCACTGTCGACGAGTTGATCGACGAGCTTGTCGCCCAAACCTTCCACATCCATGGCGCGGCGCTGCGCGAAATGCAATATCGCTTGCTTGCGCTGCGCGCTGCAGTAAAGCCCGCCGGTGCAGCGGTAGTCGGCCTCGCCTTCCTCGCGCACCACGGCGCTTTCGCACACCGGGCATTGCGTAGGCATCACAAACGCGCGCGCATCGTCACTTTGCGTGCCAGGGACGACGGACACGACCTCGGGGATTACATCGCCCGCGCGGCGCACGATGACGGTGCTGCCAATCAATACGCCTTTACGAGCGATCTCGTCCATGTTGTGCAGTGTGGCGTTGCTCACGGTGGTGCCGCCCACGAATACGGGCCTCAAGCGTGCCACAGGCGTGAGCTTGCCCGTGCGGCCGACTTGCACGTCGATGTCGAGCACCACGGTTTGCTGTTCTTGCGCAGGGTATTTGTGAGCCACGGCCCAGCGCGGCTCACGTGAGACGAAGCCGAGTTCGCTCTGCAAGTCGCGGCGGTTGACCTTGTACACCACGCCGTCGATGTCGAACGGCAGCTTGTCGCGCAGCGCGGCGATGCGTTGATGAAACTGCACCAGCCCTTGCGCACCTTCAACCACGGCTCGCTCGTTGTTGACGGGCAAGCCGAACGCGGCCAGCGCATCGAGCATGCCGCTGTGCGTGGGCGGCACAGTCCAGCCTTGTACGTCGCCAATGCCGTAGGCAAAAAAACTCAAGGGCCGCCGGGCACACAGGGCCGGGTCTAGCTGGCGAATACTGCCGGCGGCTCCGTTACGCGGGTTCACCAGAGTGGGCAGGCCCTTTTCACGTTGCTGCTCGTTGTAGCGGTCGAAGTCCTTGCGCGACATGTAGGCTTCGCCGCGCACCTCCAGCACGGCGGGTAATGCCGATCCATTCAGTCTGAGTGGCACGGCCTTGATGGTGCGCACGTTTTGCGTCACATCCTCGCCGGTTTCGCCATCGCCGCGCGTGGCGGCTTGCACGAGAACGCCATTCTCGTATCGCAGGCTGACGGCCAGGCCGTCGAATTTCAGCTCGCACGCATATTGCACCGCCGGGTCGCTTGCGCCCAAGCCCAGTGCCTTGCGCACCCGCTCATCAAACGCTGCCGCACCAGAAGCCTCGGTGTCTGTTTCGGTTTTGATGCTGAGCATGGGCACGCGGTGTTTGACGGGCGTAAAGCCATCCAGCACCTTACCGCCCACGCGTTGTGTGGGCGAGTCTGCGGTTCGCAACTCGGGATGCTGCTCTTCAAGCGCCTGCAGCTCGCGGAACAGTTTGTCGTACTCGGCATCGGCGATGTCGGGTTGGTCGAGCACATAGTACTGATGATCGTGGTGCGCAATCACTTGGCGTAGTTCGGCCGCACGGCCTGCCGGTGTCAACGGCTCACGGCTTTGCGGCTGCTCGCTGCCATGAGGATCAGCCAATAAATCTCTTATACTCATAGGAGTTTTATGCTTTTACTGGTATCTAGGCAACCAGTAATGGCAATATACGTTGTGAAGTATCAACAATACTAAACGCAGGGCTACGCTATCAACCGCTATAGAGTTTACGTGTAGCGGGTGCGCCTGCAGGCAAGCCACGCTGTGCAAGCGCGCCGTACAAGCTCTTGAGCTGGTTGTGCAGCATCGTCCAGGTGGCGTCACTCAGCAGTTGGCCGCCGTCGTCCACCATGATGGCGTCGAGCTTGCCGGCCAATTGGTTGGATACGCGGTGCAGCGCCGCTAACGGCTCGAGCGTGGCGTCGACGGCTGGCACGTCCAGCACCAGCGCGGCATGCGACAGTGCCTGCGCATTGGGCTCGTCGGCAAGCGCCGCCTGCGGGTCGAACTGCAGCGTCAGAAGCGCACTGTCGTCGGGCGCAGGCAGCACCATGCGGCCAGCAATGTGGCCCGGGGTAAAGCCGCAGCCCATGGCCGCCTGCTGCAAAAACGCCGCCGACCATGGCGTGCCACGTGTCTGCAGAGTGATGGTGATGAGCGCATCATGCTGAGCAGCAAATTCATCGAGCGTTCGGGCTTTGGCCACCACGTCCAGCATGTCGGGGAAGTCAGTGTCGGCGCTCGTAGCGCCAGCCAGTCGCTGCGCCATTGCGATGAAGTCGGAATATTCCACCTCGTTGATCGGGCCGGCGCGGTTGGCCAGCAGCACACCGGCGCTCAGGCGGCTGTAGCTGTCGTGCACATCGAGCGCTGTCCAGTCATCCGTGCTGATGCTCCAGCCGCGCAGCTCAACGGGCTTGCTGCCCGCGCGTAGCGAGCCGGGCAGCAGCGGCTGAATTGCAGCGCCTGAAAGCGGCGCGGGAAAGTCCACCACGGCCACGGCGTAAATCAGCTCGAGGAGCTCGCCCAGCGCGGCGGCAGGCTTGTGTGCAGCAGGTGCAATTGGCGCATGTAACGCAATGCCTTCTTCCAGCGCTGCGTCTGTCTGTGGCTGGCTGGCCAAAATGCCTTGCGCGCGCTCAATGGTTGCAGCGGGCTGCGAAGATGGGGCCGAGCCGTCCAAGCTTGGCTCGATGCGCTCGTCTTGCAGTGATGCCGGACTGGCTGCTGCCGCAACTGCTGCCGGCTCCGCTACGCGTGGGCGGCGCGCACGCGCGGCGCGCATCTCCCACAGGTTGTAGCCCACCAGCGCGACAAGCGCGATGATGCCCAGTGCCAGTGTGCCCCAGAGGAGATTACCCATGCAGCAAGTTTACGCGGCCTCGGCAAACGAGACAGCATCCTCAATATCCACCGCCACCACCCGCGACACGCCCTGCTCTTGCATGGTCACGCCAATGAGCTGCTCGGCCATCTCCATAGTGATTTTGTTGTGACTGATGAACAGGAACTGCGTTTCGCGCGCCATGGTTTGCACCAGCTTGGCGAAGCGCTCGGTGTTGGCGTCGTCCAGCGGCGCGTCCACCTCGTCGAGCAAGCAAAAAGGGGCCGGGTTGAGCTGGAAAATCGCAAACACCAGCGCTACTGCGGTCAACGCCTTCTCGCCGCCCGACAGCAGGTGAATGGTGCTGTTGCGCTTGCCAGGCGGCTGTGCCATCACCTGCACACCGGAGTCGAGAATCTCGTCACCCGTCATCACCAGCCGGGCCTCGCCGCCGCCAAACAGGGCTGGGAACATCTTGCCGAAGTGCAGATTCACCTGATCAAAAGTCTGCTGCAGTAACTCGCGTGTCTCGCGGTCGATCTTCTTGATGGCGTCTTCTAGCGTGATGATGGCCTCGTTCAGGTCAGCCTGCTGCGCATCCAGAAACTGCTTGCGCTCGCGTGCCTGGCCCAGTTCCTCGAGCGCCGCCAGGTTCACCGCGCCCAAAGCGGCGATGTCACGGTTGATGCGCTCCACCTCGTTGTGCAATTGATTAGGGCGTACCCCATTGGGTAATGCTGATCTCAACTCCTCTTCATTAGCAGAAGCCTCTGCAAGCTGTGAGGAGTATTGCTCGCCGTTCAAACGAGCAGCCTGCTCCTTCAACTGCAAGTCCATCATCTTTGCGCGATGCGGCTCCAGGCTGTGCTCGAGCTTCATGCGCTGCTCGTCAAGTGCACGGTACTTTTGAGTCAGGTCATCAGTCTCAGTACGACGCAAACTCAACACCTGTTCTTTGTCGCTCAACGCGGCCAGCGCAGCCTGCAAGCCAGCCTGCGCGGTTGCGTCCGACAAGGTGAATAGCTCACCCTGATTGCTTTGCAGCGACTGCGCCAGCCGCTCGATCTCTTGTTGCGCAGTCTGCAGGCTGCGGCCCAGCTCCTCGCGCCGGTTACGCAATGTGGTGACGGCAAAGTGAGCCTCGCGGCTCTTGAGCATCAAAGCTTGCAACTGGCTGCGTGCGTCGCCCACGGCGCGGTCTTTGTCGATCACCGTGGTCTCAAAGTCGGCATAAGCTTGTTGCTGGTCGGCCAGTTGCGCGTCCAGCTCTTCGAACTTGGCCTGGCCCTCGGCCTGCGTACCCACCAGTTGCTCGAGCTGCGCGGCGATGTCCGACAGGTCATGCTCGAGCTGGCCGCTGCGTGCGGTGAACTGATCCACCACCTGCTGCAGCTGCAGCGTCTGCGTTTGCAGGGTACGGTTTTGCGTGGTCAGTTGCGTGAGTTGTGCGCGCTCGGTTTGGTATTGCTGCTGCGCCTCTTGATAGGCCGCCTCAGCCATCACCGCCGCAGCGCGCGCATCGTCGGCCAGCATTTGCTGTGCACGCAGTTGCTTCTCGAGATTCTCGATCTCCTGCTGGCGCGCGAGTAACCCAGCCTGCTCGGAATCGGGCGCGTAGTACGACAGCGAATGCCGTTGCACCAGGTGCCCTTCCTTGACGACGAACGCGCCGCCTGCCGGCAGCTTGTCGCGCATCGCCACGGCTTCTTGCAGCGACTGGGCGGCGTACACGTCCGTCAGCCAATCGGCCAGTAGCGCCTTGATGCCGGCGTCGCCGATGCGCACCATATCGAGCAGTGGCTTCAAGCCCGCTGCGTTAGCATGCGGCTGCGCGGCATTGGGCAACGCATAGAACGTGAGTTTGCCCGCCGGAACATCGCTGGCAAACGCCTTGGCACCGTCGAGCGAATTCATTTTGATCGACGCCAACCGCTCGCGTAGCGCGGCCTCCAGCGCCGTCTCCCATCCGGGTTCGGTATGCAACTGCCCCCACAAACGCGGCATGGACTCCAGCCCGTGCTTTGCGAGCCACGGCTTGAGCTTGCCCTCGGTCATCACCTTGTCCTGCAGCGCCTTGAGCGCGGCCAGCCGCGCATTCAAATCCGTCAGCTTGGTGCCTTCAGTCACGGCCTGCTGTTGCGCTTTTTGCCGGTCTTCGTCGCGCACCGGTAACTCGCTGGATACCTGCTCCACTCGCGCTGCGAGGGTGTGCTCCTGCTCCTCAGCCAGCGCCAGTTGCCGCTTCAAATCGGTCAGCTTGAGAGCATCGGGTTGGTTCAAGCCGCGCTTCTCAGTAAACAGGCGTTCGCGCCGGTTTTGCAGCTGTGACACCTGCTGCTCGATCAGTTGCGACTGCCCGCTTGCAGCCTTGATGCTTTGCTGAATGTGGGCGATCTCCACCCGCTTGTCGGCCAGTTGTGCCTGAAGCTGTCGCAACTCCTCCTCCAGCACCGGCACGGTGGCCTGCTGCTCCTCGGCTTGCGCCTGGGCAACAGCCGCCTCTTCTTCGGCCTGGGCTGTGCGCTCGGCCAGCTCGTCGATCTCGCGCGATGCATCACTCTGGCGCGCGCCCCAGGCCGCGCTTTGCGCCTTGATCTGCTCGGCCTGTTCTTCGAGCTTACGCTTCTGGTCGACAACAAACTTGATCTCGGCTTCGAGCTTGGCCACCATCGCCTGCGACTCGTAGAATGCCCCCTGCGCCAGGTTGAGCGCGTCGCTCGACGCAAACTGCGCCTGACGCACTGTCTCAAGCTCGCTTTCGGCGTGCCGCAACTCAGCCATGCGTGCTTCAAGCTCCACCTGCGCCTTGCCAATCTGCTCGGTCACCTTGGCGGCTTCGGCTGCGGCTTCGTCCTTGCGCATCACCCACAGTTGATGCAGCTTGGTGGTGCCTTCAGCCTGCAGCGCCTTGAACCTTTGCGCCACCTCGGCCTGCGACTCCAGCTTTTCGAGATTGGTACCGAGTTCGCGCAGGATGTCCTGCACGCGCACCAGGTTCTCGCGCGTGTCGGCCAGCCGATTCTCGGTTTCCCTGCGGCGCTCTTTGTACTTGGACACGCCCGCAGCCTCTTCCAGGAATACGCGCAGCTCTTCGGGCTTGGCCTCGATGATGCGGCTGATCATGCCCTGACCGATGATGGCGTAAGCACGCGGCCCAAGGCCCGTACCGAGGAAGATGTCCTGAATATCGCGGCGGCGCGCGGCCTGGTTGTTGATGTAGTAGCTAGAGCTGCCGTCACGCGTGAGCACACGCTTGACGGCCAGTTCGCTGTACTGCGCCCACTGGCCGCCGGCGCGGTGATCGGCGTTGTCGAAAATCAGCTCGACACTGGAGCGAACCGCGGGCTTGCGCGTAGCGCTGCCGTTGAAGATCACGTCCTGCATGCTCTCGCCGCGCAGCTCGCTGGCGCGCGTTTCACCCAGCACCCAACGCACCGCATCCATGATGTTGGACTTGCCGCAGCCGTTGGGGCCCACGACGCCGACCATCTGGCCGGGCAATTCAAAGTGCGTGGGATCGGCGAAAGACTTGAAACCGGATAACTTGATAGACGTGAGCTTCACAACAACCCTGACGATTTAACCTGTTGATTTACTTGCACTTTTCGGCACTCTACCGCCCCGAGCTACGGCCTTTTGAGCCCCGGGCATGATACCATCGCGACTGCGGCCAAACTTGCGTTTGCAGCTGCAACAAAGCTTTCTAGAAGCTCCAAACCTCCATAGGATTCACTCTGCCCTCGGCCTCTCTCATGCCCAAAAAAACAGCACAAGTCAATGAC
>CAYSMM010000123.1:0-1933 GCA_964432095.1 uncultured Burkholderiaceae bacterium
GGGCAACGTATCGAGCTCACTGACGGGCGTCAGCACCTCGCTGGGGAGTGTAAGTACGTCTGTTGCCGCGGTCTCCACGGCGGTCGTCTCAACCACGGCGGTGGTCAACAACGTCAGCACGAGTGTGCTGTCGCTTGGCACGCAGATGGCCGCTATGAGCACGACTCTTGATGGCGTGAGTACCTCAGTGGCTTCCATCAGCACGGCGGTGGACGCGCTGCAGCAGCAAATCCGGCAGGAACGCGACTATGTGGCACGTGGAGTAGCGGCTACGGCTGCGCTGGTGGGCATCCCCGAGGTGTCGCAGAACAAGACCTTCTCGCTCGGCATGGGCGTGGGAAGTTACGATGGCCGCGGCGCTTATGCCGTCGGCGGCTCGGTGAACGTGAACGAGCAAATCAAGATGAAGTTCGGCGCAGCGAAATCCAGCGGCGCCAAGCCGGTATATTCTGCCGGTGTTCGCGTTCAGTGGTAGGCAGGAAGGGCTTAGTCTAATACTGCTATGTGTAATATGTCGTCGCTGGTTACTGATAAACCAGTGATGCTATTATACTTAGCAGTGTATAGATAGTCGTTCGCAATACGCCCAGCTGCGCAATCCGAGCGGCCCTGACAGCACGTGATAATGCCAGTCATGAAGCCAGTCAACGTTGCGATCTCGATTTCCATCACACAAGATCAAAGCCAGTCGATTTGGGTGAATGGCGGCAACCAGAACTGCGTGTATTTGTACATGCTGCTCAAGCAAAGCCCGCTGGTGGGCGAGGTGTGGCTGGTGCATGACGACGGCATCACAAGCTACCCGCCCGGCCTGCACATGGCCGAGATCGAGCACAGCCTCAAGCCCATCTCGGCCGTCATCGGGCAAACCGATTTGCTCATTGAGATGGGCACGCAGGTGGCCAATTCACACCTCGACACCGTGCGCGCACGTGGCGGCAAGAACGTCAGTTACCGCTTCGGAAATGACTATGTCATCACGGTGGAGATCATCAACTTCAACTCGATTGCGTGGCAGCCCAACCTGCAGCGCAACCGGTTCGACGAGATCTGGACCAACCCCCAGCACGCACATACCTGCCGCAGTTACTTCGCCGCGCTATATAAGGCGCCAGTGTTCATTCTGCCGCACATCTGGAGCCCTTACTTCATCGACAAGGCGCTGGCTGCGAACGCCGACTTGAAGTCGTCATTCGGCTACCGTAATCGGGGTCTGGCCAAACGTGTAGCCATGTTCGAGCCCAACATCAACGTGGTGAAGAGTTCACTCATCCCCATGCTGGCGTGCAGCGAGGTGTATGACTCAAGGCCAGAGTTGCTGCAGCATGTGTATATGACCAACACCTTCAGGCTCAAGGAGAACAGCGCGTTCAAGCATATTGCGCTGGGCTTGAAGATGGTGCAGGACAACAAAGCCACCAGCGAAGGGCGCTTCAATTTCGTGGACTTTGCGGCGCAGTACACGGACGTGGTGATTTCTCACCAATGGGAAAACGGCCTCAACTATTTGTTCTACGACGCGCTTTACGGCCGCTACCCGTTGGTACACAACTCCCCGTTCTTGCGCGGGGTGGGTTACTACTATCGAGATTTCGAGGTGTCTGATGCTGCGCGTGCACTGACCGAGGCAATCGAGCAGCATGACGCACGTACAGCCGACTACAACGCCAAAGCGGCCGAGTATCTCAGCACCGTCGATGCGCTGGCCCCCGCGAACGTGGAGGCTTACACGCAGCGCATTGCGCAACTGTTCAAGCAGTAGCACTTAGAAGCCGTGGTACTCAAATGAGTACCCTGCATTAACTGAATTATTCATATCCAGATAACGGCATATAGATATTGCTGTATGCAGCGCCATCATTTCCTTGTAATCTGGCACACTCATCTGCGGCGGCCCAGTATCCCACCCAGCACGCCGCGAATGCGACCGCGA
>CAYSMM010000123.1:2033-6571 GCA_964432095.1 uncultured Burkholderiaceae bacterium
TTGCCGATGCACTCATCTGCGGCGGCCCAGTATCCCACCCAGCACGCCGCGAATGCGACCGCGAAGCGTAGGCCGAGGTTCCATGCGAGGCATGGATCGGCCCGCGTAGCGGGATGCAATCATTCGCCCGCTTGCCGATGCACTCATCTGCGGCGGCCCAGTATCCCACCCAGCACGCCGCGAATGATCTGCCGGCCGACTTCGCGACCGATCGAGCTGGCTGCGCTTTTGATGAGCTGCTCGCCAGCGGATGCGCGTGTGCGTTTGCGGCCGCCTCCCAGCATGTCACCAAGGTCGCCCAGCCATCCGCCACTGGCCTCGCTGCCGGCTTCGTTCGCCGCCTCTTTGCCCATCTCCTGCGCGGCTTGCTTGCTCAGCGACTCTGCGTCTTTCTCGTCGCCCATTTGTTGCTCGGCTTTGGCTTTGAGCATTTCGTAGGCGCTTTCGCGGTCCACCGTTTTCTCGTATGCCCCCGCGACTACCGAGCCCGCAATCAGTGCCTTGCGCTGCGCCTCGTCGATCGGCCCGATCTGCGACGCGGGCGGCACCACGAATGCGCGCTGCACTATGCCGGGACGGCCCTTCTCGTCGAGAAAGCTCACCAGTGCCTCGCCCACCGCCAGCTCGGTGATGGCTTTTTCGGTGTCGAGCTTGGGGTTGGCGCGCAATGTCTCGGCAGCGACCTTCACGGCCTTTTGGTCGCGCGGCGTAAACGCGCGCAGCGCATGCTGCACACGGTTGCCGAGTTGCGCAAGTACACTGTCGGGAATATCCAGCGGGTTCTGCGTGACGAAGTACACGCCCACGCCCTTGGAGCGCACCAGACGCACCACCAGTTCGATGCGCTCCAGCAGCGCCTTGGGTGCATCGGCAAACAGTAAATGCGCCTCGTCGAAAAAAAATACCAGCTTGGGTTTGTCGAGGTCGCCCACCTCGGGCAGCCGCTCAAACAGCTCTGACAGCATCCACAGTAAAAACGTGCTGTACAGTCGCGGCGCAGTCAGCAATCTGTCGGCCGCGAGCACGTTGATGATGCCGCGGCCTTTGTCGGTCTGCATGAAGTCGTCGATGTTGAGCATGGGTTCGCCGAAGAACAGTGTGCCGCCTTGCTCCTCGATCTGGAGCAGCCCGCGCTGAATCGCGCCGATGGACGCAGCGCTGATGTTGCCGTACTCGGTGGTGAAGTCCTTGGCGTTGTCGCCGATGTGCTGGCACATCGCACGAAGGTCCTTCAAGTCAAGCAGCAGCAGGCCGTTGTCGTCGGCCACGCGAAACACAATGTTCAGTACACCGGCTTGCGTCTCGTTCAAATCGAGCATGCGCGCCAATAACAGTGGGCCAAGGTCGCTGATGGTGGCGCGCACCGGATGCCCCTTCTCGCCGAACACGTCCCACAGCGTCACGGGGCAGCCGCGCCATTCGGGCGTGTCGAGCTTCAGCAGCTTGAAGCGCTCTAGCACTTTGGCATTGCTGCCGCCTGCCTGGCTGATGCCGGTGAGGTCGCCTTTTACATCGGCCAGGAACACCGGCACGCCGATGTTGCAGAAGTGCTCGGCCAGTGTTTGCAGCGTCACGGTTTTGCCAGTGCCTGTAGCGCCGGTGACCAGGCCGTGGCGGTTGGCCAGTGCGGGCAAGAGGTGCAAATCGGTGTCGGTGTTCTTGGCAATTAGGAGGGGTTCGGCCATGGGGTCCTCATCAGTACAATTTGCCTTTAATTGGGCGGTTCACCACATTATCCATATGTATCCATACGGGCTTTGCCGCAAAGCGCAGGGCCGCCCCAAGCTTTGCGGCCTGATTTAGTAAGAAAGGCAGTAGAAATCGTACGGCGATTGTCTACTGAACAAGTTGATGGCAGGGCATAGTAAGTGGGCAAATATCCAGCACCGTAAAGGCAGGCAAGACGAAAAGCGCGGCAAGGTGTGGACGAAAGTGATGCGAGAGATCATCGTCGCAGCACGCCAAGGCGGCGGTGATCCGGCGATGAACGCCCGGCTGCGGTTGGCAATCGACAAGGCCAAAGCTGTCAACATGCCGGCCGACAACATCAAGCGCAACATCGATAAGGCCACCGGCGCGCTAGAAGGTGTGGTGTACGAGGAAATCCGCTACGAGGGCTATGGCGTTGGTGGCGCTGCCCTCATCGTGGACTGTGTCACTGACAACCGCGTACGCACCGTGGCCGAGGTGCGGCATGCGCTGTCCAAGCACGGGGGAAACCTGGGCACTGATGGATCGGTGAGCTTCCAGTTCAAGCATTGCGGGCAGTTCTTTCTGGCGCCCGGTACCGACGAGGACAAGGTGATGGAAGTGGCGCTGGAAGCTGGTGCAGACGATGTGGTCACGGGTGACGACGGCTCCATCGAGGTGCTGTGCGCCCCGGCGGAATTCGAAGCAGTCAAAAAAGCGCTTGAAGCGGCAGGCTTAAGCCCGGAAGTGGCCGAGGTCACGATGCGCGCTGAAAATACCGTTGCGCTGGCAGGCGATGACGCTGTGAAGATGCAGAAAATCATCGACGCTTTGGAGGATATGGATGATGTACAGAACGTCTATCACAACGCAGAACTGACCTTGTGAGTTCCGGCTTCGCGCGTGCCGCCTTCGATATGGCGTCATGAGTCAATATCAAGAGGAAAGCAGATCACTGATCCCGAGTCACTGATCACTCATTTATGAATATTCTGGTTATCGGCAGCGGCGGGCGCGAGCACGCATTGGCCTGGAAGCTCGCGCAGTCTGAGCGCGTGCAAATGGTGTACGTAGCGCCGGGCAATGGTGGCACGGCAGCAGACAAACGTCTTCGCAACGTGCCGATTGCCGAGATCGACGCGCTAGCGGACTTTGCGATCGCAGAGAAGATCGCGATCACCGTGGTCGGGCCAGAGGCGCCGCTGGCCGCCGGTGTTGTAGACGTATTTCGTAAGCGCGGCCTGCGCATCTTCGGCCCCACACAAGCGGCGGCGCAACTGGAAAGCAGTAAGGCATTTGCCAAGGACTTCATGGCACGCCACAACATCCCTACGGCCGAGTACCGCACGTTTACCAGTGCTGCCGAAGCCAAGGCATATGTGGATGCCAAGGGCGTGCCTATTGTCATCAAGGCCGACGGTCTGGCGGCGGGCAAGGGCGTGGTGATTCCCACATCGCTCGTGGGTGCGCATGCGGTAATCGATTCCATGCTCTCGGGCAATCAATTTGGCGAGGCGGGCTCGCGCGTGGTGATCGAGGAGTTTCTGCACGGCGAAGAGGCCAGCTTCATTGTGATGGTCGATGGTCAGCATGTGTTACCGCTGGCCACGAGCCAGGATCACAAGCGCCTGCTCGATGGTGACCACGGCCCCAACACCGGCGGCATGGGGGCGTACTCCCCCGCGCCTGTGGTCACGCCCGAGGCGCATGCACGCGCAATGCGCGAGATCATCATGCCCACGGTGCGTGGCATGGCGGCAGACGGCATCACATACACCGGTTTTTTGTATGCCGGCTTGATGATTGCCGAGGACGGCAGCCTCAAGACGCTGGAGTTCAACTGCCGTATGGGCGACCCCGAGACGCAGCCCATCATGATGCGGTTGAAGACCGACCTGGTCGACGTGGTGGAGCATGCGGTGGAGGGCACGCTCGATCAAGTCCAATTGCAATGGGACCGCCGTATTGCACTCGGCGTGGTGATCGCCGCACATGGCTACCCGGAGTCACCCCGCAAGGGCGATGCGATTACGGGCATCCCGGCTGAGACGGCGGATTGCATGACGTTTCATGCCGGCACACAAGCCAGCGACGGCAAACTTGTGGCCTCAGGCGGGCGTGTGCTGTGCGTGACGGCTTTGGGTGATACCGTCAAGCAGGCGCAGCAGCGCGCGTATGAGGCGGCAGCGCATATCAAGATGGATGGGGCGCAGTACCGCAGGGACATCGGCCATCGTGCAGTCAAGCGCTGAGCGGATGAAGCTTCTTGAATAGCAGATACTGCATAGAGTGTAATGCCATTACTGGTAATAAATAAAGAAGATAAACATATATACAAATATGAGTATCAAAAAATATCAATGTATTGAACGGTCTGCCGCAAGCGGCTTTGCCACATGAGCCAGGCCATGCAGGACACAGTGCGTGCCTATCTGCTGGGTTTGCAGGCCTCCATCGTCGCGGGGCTCGAGCAGGCTGAGGGCCAGCCGTTCATCACGGATACATGGCAGCGCGAGCCGCACGAAAAGCTGCAAGGCGGAGGTATCAGCCGCCTGATTGAGGGCGGCGATTTATTTGAGCGTGCCGGGGTGCTGTTCAGTGACGTGCGTGGCCCGGCCATGCCGCAGTCCGCCACGCAGCACCGGCCCGAGCTGGCAGGCCGTGCGTTTGAGGCCATGGGCGTCAGCCTGGTGCTGCACCCGCGCAATCCGTATGTGCCCACGGTGCATTTGAATGTGCGTTTCTTCATTGCGCATGCCAAGTCTGCATCCGAAGAGGCTGTGATTCAGGCGGCGAGGCAAGGCGCCGAGGAGCAAGCGACGAGACATACCGAGGTGGGTAGGCGAGGA
>CAYSMM010000123.1:6581-7035 GCA_964432095.1 uncultured Burkholderiaceae bacterium
CGAGCGACGATGGCAACATAGCCGTAGCCCCTGAATCACAGCCGATCTGGTGGACGGGTGGCGGTATGGACCTGACGCCTTATTACGGTTTTGATGAAGACGCGGTTCACTTTCATCGCACGTGTCAACGTGCACTCGCACCGTTTGGCGACGACAAGTACCCGCGCTTCAAAAAATGGTGCGACGAGTACTTTTTCTTGAAGCACCGCAACGAGCCGCGCGGCATAGGCGGCATTTTTTATGACGACTTCTCCGAGGGCAGCTTTGAGCACAGCTTTGGCATGCTGCAAAGCGTGGGCAACGCTTTCCTGGCTGCGTACCTGCCCATCGTCGAGCGGCGCCGCAACACCAGCTATGGCGAGCGTGAGCGTGCGTTCCAGGTCTACCGCCGCGGGCGTTACGTCGAGTTCAACCTGGTGTTTGACCGCGGCACGCTGTTTGGTTTGCAGTCGGG
>CAYSMM010000124.1:0-6983 GCA_964432095.1 uncultured Burkholderiaceae bacterium
CTGGCTACGCAGTGCGCTGAGCAGGTTGAAGGTACGAAGGTCTGCCGCACCTGCTGATTGCGGCGGCGCCAGGTGCAGCAAATGCTGCGCGTGGCATCCCAGACGAACCAGCGTTGCACGATCATCGAGATTGCCGATCAGAGGTCTGATGCCCGCAGCTCGCAGATGCTGCAGGCGCTCAGGCGATGAAGTCAGTGCGGTGAGGCGAAATCGGCCACGCAGCAGCCGCGCGGTGCGCAGGCCGATGTCGCCACAGCCGATGATGAGCAGTGAGGGCTTGCGAAACCGCACTGGAAGTGCCCCAAGAAACGAACGCATGAAGAGATTGTAAAGATGAGTTTTCAGGTCACTATTCAACCGGCTAACCGCAGCTTCTCCGTCAATGAGGGGCAGCCAATTTTGCAAGCCGCCATCGACGTGGGCGTTGATCTGCCCTACAGCTGTAAAGACGGCGCCTGCGGCACCTGCAAGTGCAAGCTCGTGAGCGGTGAGGTTGAGCTGGGTACGTACCAGTTGAGGGCTTTGTCGCAAGCTGAATGGGACGCGGGCTACACCCTCACCTGCTGCGCTTACGCCAAGAGCGACGTGGTACTCGAAAGCCGGCAGGTCACGGCAGAAGGTATGTTCCCGGTGCAAAAGCTGCCGTGCCGCGTCGCAACCATCAGCCGTCTTGCGCCCGACGTAGCCAAGCTCACGCTGCAACTGCCGGCCAACACGCCGCTGAAGTATCACGCAGGGCAGTATGTGGAATTCATCCTGCGCGACGGCGCGCGGCGCAGCTACAGCATGGCTACGCCCCCGCATTCGACCGAGCCGCTGGAACTGCACATTCGCCACATGCCCGGCGGCAGGTTCACCGACCATGTGTTCGGCACAATGAAGGAAAAGGAAATCCTACGTATGGAGGGGCCGTTTGGCAGCTTCTTCCTGCGGGAGAATTCCACCAAACCTATCGTGCTACTGGCCAGTGGTACCGGCTTTGCGCCGATCAAGGCACTCATCGAGCATGCGCAGATGAAGGGGATTACAAGACCCATGACCCTATACTGGGGCGGTAGGCGCCCGCACGATTTGTACATGCATGAGTGGTGCATCGCCAAGGCAGCCGATTGGCCTGTGCTGACCTACGTGCCCGTAGTGTCGGATGCGCTGCCCGAGGACGCATGGGCGGGCCGCACGGGCTTCGTTCACAAGGCCGTGATGGGAGATTTACCAGACTTATCAGGCCATCAGGTATACGCCTGCGGCGCGCCAATTGTGGTGGAGTCCGCACACCGCGACTTTGTGGCGCAATGCAAACTACCTGACGAGGAATTCTTCGCCGACAGCTTTACCAGCGAGGCGGACAAACACTGAATCGCAACGCGATTCAGTGTTTGTGTAGCCTCACTGGCACACTCTGCGACTAGCTGCGCGGCGCTACCTGGCGGTCATGTTTCTGGCGGTAGATATTACGGCTGGCCTTGTTCTGAGCCTTCGTCAGGCGAGCGCGCTCGTTCTTGGTTACCTTACCGTCGGCCTTGGCTTTGTCTTCCATGGCCTCGATACGGTCCTGCTGTTTGTCCAAGCGTGCTGCCTCATTGGCAGTAAGTGAGCCGTTGGCAACGCCGTTGTCGATACGCTTATCCTGGTTTTGCTGGCGCTGATCGATGCGCGGCGTAGCGGCCTGCGCAAAGGCGCTGCCAGAAAACACGCCTGTGAGTGCAGCCAGCACGGCAGAGCAAGCCAGTACTTTATTCATGGACTTCATTCCAATCTCCTCATTGAGTGGTAAGGATTGATGCAATCAGAACGCGCATTGCTGCGTCAGTTCGTCGAGTATGTATGCTAGCCACTGCTGAGCTGCCTACATGGATAATTGCCTTGAATCATCGAAAGGTTCCAATGAAAACGAAACCAAGTGTTCTTCGTCGCATGTTGTTTGTACACGTGGCTGCAATCGGCCTTGCGCTCGCTGGCATTCCCGCAACACAAGCGCAAACTTCACCGGCTGCGGTGTCAACCCACAGCAAGCCCATCCGTTTTATCGTGCCTTACCCTGCAGGCGGACCACTAGACACCGTGGCGCGTGCGCTGGCCGAGCAGTTGAAAGATTCGCTCGGCACGGTCATCGTTGAAAACCGCCCGGGCGCAGGTGGGAACATCGGGGCTGATCTCGTGGCCAAGAGTGTGCCCGATGGCAGCACCCTGGTGATGGGTGCGGTGGCCACACATGCCATCAATCCATGGCTGTACAGCAAGATGCCCTATGACGCGTTGCGTGACTTCACCCCCATCACGCGGGTAGCGCAAATCCCCAATGTGCTGGTCATGAACACCGATAGCGCAAAGGCACACAGCATCAACACGGTTCAAGACCTGATTGCATTTGCACGCAAGAACCCTGGCAAACTCAACTACGGCTCTGGTGGCAACGGCAGCGCGGGTCACCTCGCCGGCGAGATGTTCAAGGCGCTGGCCAAGGTGAGCATGGTGCATATTCCCTATGCTGGCGGTGCGCCCGCGCAACTGGGCTTGATCTCCGGTCAGGTGGATTTGAACTTTGACAATATCGCCTCGGCTGCCGCCAACATCAAGGCCGGCAAGTTGAAGGCTTTGGCCGTGACGACTGCGCAGCGTTCCAGCGCCATGCCGGAGCTTCCCGCCATTGCAGAGAATCTGCCCGGATTCGATGTCAACACCTGGTTCGGCGTCTTCGGTCCAGCGAAGCTACCAGCCGATGTGCAGGGGCGCTTGAACAAGGCCTTTGTGAACGCGCTCAACTCACCCAATATGAAAGAGCGCCTCGCAAAACTGATGGCCGAGCCCGCGCCCACCACGCCCGAGCAGTTTGCACGCTTCGTCGCGGACGAGCATGCCAAGTATGAGAAGGTCGTCAAGGCCTCGGGCGCGAAGGTCGATTGAGATTGAGTAGATCCGCTTTCGTGTGTTGACTCATGCCTTAGGTCAGGCTGGGCTGATACTGGCTGACCGTCGGCTACAGCGGATATAGCGCAAATTGCGCCAGCGCTTGACTCAACATTTATTGATTTTTTACTTTACTCACAGTTGTATATGCCGATTATTAAAATCTGTATATCAGCGATTGATGTATACACAATGAAGTATCAGAGTTTCTGATGAAGTAGAAATACGACGCTGCATGCTGACTTATGTCTGTCATGCACGCTTGCCACACTATGGTTCCAGCACAATCACAAGGGTATACAGTGATCGTTCTGGTAACGGATGCGTGGCATCCACAAATCAACGGTGTCGTACAAACCTGGACGTATGTGCAGAGAGAGTTGGCGGCGCTCGGGCATGAACTGCTCGTCATCAGCGCCGACGGCTCCCGTAGCATACCGGTGCCGGGTGAGCCAGGTCTGCGCCTGTCTACCGAGCCCATGCGCCATCTCAAGCGCAGTCTCGCGGGCCGTACGCCCAGTGCACTGCACATTGCAACCGAGGGGCCGCTAGGCTGGGCTGCACGTAAGCTGGCATGCCGTAAGGGCTGGCATTTCACCACCTCGTATCACACGCGATTTCCGGAATACCTGAAAGCGCGCTTCGGCTTTCCGCAGCGGCTCACCTATCGCTTCATGCGGCGCTTTCACGGGCCCTCTCAGCGTATTCTGGTGCCGACTGATGCGATGCGCGGTGAGCTGGTGAACCATGGATTTGAGCGCCTGCATGTGTGGAGCCGCGGTGTAGACACACTGCGCTTCGCACCCGGCCAACGTGATGCACTGCCGTTTGAACGGCCGATCTGGCTGAATATCGGCCGCGTAGCCAAAGAGAAAAACCTCGATGCGTTTCTTGCGCTCGATCTACCTGGTACCAAGGTGGTGGTAGGCGGCGGGCCTGATGAGGCGCGGCTCAAGGCGCTGTTTCCACACGCCAAATGGCTGGGCATGCAGCCACACCATGATCTGGGCAGGTACTACGACGCTGCCGACGTTTTCGTCTTCCCCAGTCGCACCGATACCTTCGGCCTGGTGATGATGGAGGCCATGGCTGCGGGCTGCCCGGTAGCGGCGTATCCGGTCACTGGCCCCATCGACGTGATCAAGCCTGGCGTGACGGGCGTGATGAACGATGATCTGCGTGCTGCCTGCATGAGCGCACTTACGCTAGAACGCGACGCCGTGCGGCTAGAGGCCAGCCGCTTCACATGGCATTCGGTTGCGCTCGACCTGCTCAAGCACTTGCGGCCTATCGACGGCACACGAGCAGGCCTGCTCGATGAAGCGCGCAGCAGCAACACACAGGAAGCGCCAACCTGAACCCAGGCTTTACGCCTCAGCAGCAGCGCGTCACTCAATACATCAGCAACCACGCCATGACGCCGCAACAACCCTTGGTTACGCAGCAAGCGGCTGCTTTGCCGCGCAGCTTCGCGGTGTTGATGAGTGCGCAGTTCGTATCCGCACTCGCGGACAACGCAGTGCTTATCGTCGCCATTGCCATGCTCGAGGCGCGCGGTTCACAGCCGTGGCTTGCGCCTGTCCTCAAGCTCCTGTTCACAGTGTCGTATGTTGTGTTCGCATGCTGGGTAGGACGCATTGCTGATGCATACCCCAAAGCCCGTGTAATGATGTTGACCAATGGCATCAAGGCCGCGGGATGTGTCTTGCTGTTGACGGGTACGCACCCTCTGGCGGCTTACGCGCTCATCGGGCTGGGTGCGGCGGCGTACTCACCAGCCAAATACGGCTTGATGGTGCAAACCTTGCCGGTGCAGCAATTGATACGCGGTAACGCCTGGCTCGAAGGCTTGACGATTGCTTCCGTCATCGCCGGCACTTTGATGGGGGGTGCGCTCGTCAGCCGAGAGTTTGCAGCCTTCGCTGCGCCGGGCGGCGGCAGTGTGATCAATACGGAGCATGTGCTCCACATCGCAGCGATGGTTGTCCTGGGCATGTACGCATTTGCAGCACTGATCAATCTATGGCTACCGATGTCGATGCCTGAGTCCCGCGATACGTCCGCGCCACTGAATCACCCAGTCTCGCACTTCGTGCAGTCCCTGCAACTGCTGGCCGCAGATCCCCTAGGCCGCATCTCGCTGGCCGTCACCACCTTGCTGTGGGGCGTGGGTGCGGCCATGCAATTCGTCGCTCTGGACTGGGGGCGTGAGGCGATGTCGCTCACGCTCGACCGTGCATCCATCTTTCAGGGAGTGGTCGCAGTCGGCGTGGCCATTGGCGCATTCATCGCAGCCAAGCGGGTAAGCCTGCACGCAGCGCCACGCATCCTGCCACTGGGTATTGCCATCGGCCCCGTGCTGCTGTTGCTGCTGCCGGTTGAGCAGGTGTGGCCTGCGGCTTTGCTGCTTGCAGGCGTTGGCGCAATGGCGGGCTTTTTCGTGGTGCCGATGAACGCGCTACTGCAGCACCGTGGCTTTGAGTTGGCCGGCAGCGGCCAGTCGATTGCAGTGCAGAACTTCTGCGAAAACCTGAGCGTGATTGCCATGCTGGCCAGCTACGCCGGCATGCGTGGTAGCGGGGTGCCGCTGGTATGGATCGTCGCGATCTTCGCGCTAGGCACAGCCTTGGCGATGGCAGTGATTGTGCTGTGGTATCGCACACACCATGAAGTATCTACTGATAAACACTCAGATAATAACCAGAATGGCTTATATACCCCATTGAGTAATGAGGAGTGACCATGAAACTCAGCATCATCGGCACCGGATATGTGGGCCTGGTTACAGGCGCGTGCTTTGCAGACGTGGGTAATCACGTGGTCTGCGTCGATACGGATGCCAGCAAGGTCGCGCTGCTCGATGCCGGCGGCATTCCGATTCATGAGCCAGGCTTGGCCGAGATCGTCGCTGTCAATCGCAAGGCCGGGCGTATCCGCTTCACACAAGACACGGCTGCTGCGGTGTCTGACTCTGACGTGGTGTTCATCGCGGTGGGTACGCCCCCGAAGGAAGATGGCAGCGCCGACCTGTTGCATGTGCTGCATGCCGCAGGCGCAGTGGGCCGCTCGATCGCAGCCGATACCGTGGTCGTCGTGAAGTCCACCGTGCCCGTGGGCACCTGCGACCGCGTGCAGGAGGTGATTACCGCCGAACTTGCGCGCAGGCGCGCGAGCTGGCGGGTGAGTGTGGTGTCCAACCCGGAATTCCTGAAGGAGGGCTCGGCGGTGGAGGATTTCCGTCGTGCCGACCGCATCATCGTGGGCGCGGACGACGTTTGTGCGGTGAGTGTGATGCGCGAGCTGTATGCCCCCTTCAACCGTCACCGCGAGCGCTTGATGGTGATGGATCGCCGCTCCTCCGAGCTCACCAAGTACGCCGCCAATGCTATGCTGGCCACACGAATCTCACTGATGAACGAGTTGGCAGGCCTGGCCGACCGCCTTGGCGCGGACATCGAGGCAGTGCGCAAGGGAGTGGGCGCAGATGTGCGAATCGGCCCGTCTTTCCTATACGCGGGTGTGGGCTTTGGTGGCTCGTGCTTTCCCAAGGACGTTCGTGCACTGGTGCGCATGGCCGTGGAGCTCAATCAACCCGCACAGATTTTGCGCAGCGTTCAGCTGGTGAATGACCGCCAAAAGCATGTGCTCTCTCACAAGATCGCGGCGTTCTTCGACGGCGAGCTACGCGGCAAGCGCATCGCCGTGTGGGGCTTGGCTTTCAAACCCAACACCGATGACGTACGGGAGGCGCCCAGCCTGACGCTGATCCGCGACCTCCTCAGCGCTGGCGCGCAGGTGCAGGCGTATGACCCCGTCGCCGGTGCCAATGCCCTGCTCGCGCTGCAGGGCACAGCGGGGCTCAGCCGTTTACGTGTCGTCGATAGCAGCCTTCAGGCTTGCGAGGGCGCAGACGTGCTGGCAGTGGTTACGGAGTGGCTGGAGTTCCGCTCGCCCGACCTTCGATGGCTGGCAGCGAATCTGGCGCACCGTGCCGTGTTCGACGGCCGCAATCTCTACGAGGCCGAGCGTCTGGCTGCGCATGGCTTACGCCACTTCGGCATTGGCCGCAGCCCGCT
>CAYSMM010000125.1:0-6980 GCA_964432095.1 uncultured Burkholderiaceae bacterium
ACCGAGGTCAGCGGCGACCCGAGGATCTGCAAGGTCTCGATCGTCGGCATCGGCATGCGCAGCCACGTCGGCGTCGCGGCGAAGATGTTCCGCACGCTCGCCGAGGAGGGCATCAACATCCAGATGGTGACGACGAGCGAGATCAAGACCAGCGTCGTCATCGACGAGAAGTACATGGAACTCGCGGTGCGCGCGCTGCACCGCGCTTTCGACCTCGACCAGCCCCCGGCGCCTGCCGGCTCGTCGGCGGGGCAGGGGATAGAATGATCGGGTCGTCCGCGGAGCTGTGACCGAGTGGCCGAAGGTGCTCCCCTGCTAAGGGAGTATGCGGGCAAAACCTGCATCGAGGGTTCGAATCCCTCTCACTCCGCCAAATATTAAAGCCGCCGCTAGGCGGCTTTTTCATGTCTGCGGAGTGAGGAGCACAGCACCTGCGTGCTGTGCAATCGGGATTCGAAGGGTTGCGCATGCAAGCGCAACCGCGGCCCGCGCTTGTGTGGGCGAATCCCTCTCACTCCGCCAAATATTAAAGCCGCCGCTAGGCGGCTTTTTCATGTCTGCGGAGTGAGGAGCACAGCAACTATTTGGCTCCGTGCTGAGCGTGCAATGGCTCAGCCGCGCAGAGTGCCGAACATATTGGGATAGAAGACATGGTTAGATGAACGAGGGATAAAGTAGGGTGCGCACAGCCATTTATGTGCCCTTGCGGATCAACCGCCTCTGCGCATCAGCTCAAAGAACTCACTGTTATTTTTGGTCTGCTTCATCTTGTCGAGCAGAAACTCCATCGCCTCGATCTCGTCCATCGGGTAAAGCAACTTGCGCAGAATCCACGATTTTTGAAGGATCTCGGGCTTGAGCAACAGCTCCTCGCGGCGTGTGCCTGAGCGGTTGATGAGGATGGAGGGATAGACGCGTTTTTCAGACAGTCGGCGGTCGAGGTGAATCTCCATGTTGCCGGTGCCTTTGAACTCTTCGTAGATCACTTCGTCCATGCGGCTGCCGGTGTCCACTAGCGCAGTGCCAATGATGGTGAGTGAGCCGCCTTCTTCGAGATTGCGCGCCGCGCCAAAAAAGCGTTTGGGCCGCTGTAGTGCGTTGGCGTCCACACCGCCGGTGAGCACCTTGCCGGAGGAGGGCACTACGGTGTTGTAGGCGCGGGCCAAGCGTGTGATGCTGTCGAGCAATATCACCACGTCTTTCTTCAACTCTACCAGGCGCTTGGCGCGTTCGATCACCATCTCGGCCACTTGCACGTGGCGCGTGGCAGGCTCGTCGAAAGTGGACGCGATGACTTCACCTCGGACGGTGCGCTGCATCTCAGTGACTTCTTCAGGGCGCTCGTCGATCAGCAGCACCATCAGCACAGCGTCAGGGTGATTGTCGGCAATTGCGTGCGCAACGGTTTGCAGCATCACGGTTTTACCGCTCTTCGGTGGTGCGGTCAGTAGTGCGCGCTGACCTTTACCGATGGGGGCGATGATATCGATGATACGGCCGGTGTAATTCTCTTCGGCCTTGATCTCACGCTCTAGCTTCAACTGCTCCGTGGGGAACAGCGGCGTGAGATTCTCAAACATGATCTTGTGCTTGTTGCCCTCGGGTGGGCCGCCGTTGACGGTGTCCACCTTGACGAGAGCTAAGTAACGCTCGCCGTCTTTGGGGATACGCACTTCGCCCTCGATGGCGTCTCCTGTATGTAGGTTGAAGCGGCGAATCTGGCTGGGGCTGATGTAAATGTCGTCCTGGTTGGCCAGGTAGCTGGTATCCGGGCTGCGTAAGAAGCCAAAACCGTCGGGCAGTACCTCGAGCACCCCGTCACCAAAAATCTGCTCGCCGCCCTTGGCCTTTTTCTTGAGGATGGCAAACATCAGCTCTTGTTTGCGCATGCGATTGGGGTTATCGATTTCCAGCGCCTGCGCCATTTCTAGCAGCTGTGCAACGTGGAGGGCTTTGAGTTCTGAGAGATGCATGGTGGTGTGGAGATATACGACAGAGGAGGCGGCATATGTGCGCCTGCTGAAATGGCCCGGTTGAATCGGGCAAACAAATGAGGATTGGGAAGAAACCGGGAAGAATAGAACACAATCAGGTGATGCGAATCACGGAGGCCTGGCATAACATGCCAGGCACTGCTGCATCACCCTTGAGACCGCATTATAGATGCTGGTCGAGGAGGGCCGTCAACTGGCCCTTGGAGATAGCGCCGACTTTTGTGGCGGCTGCTGCGCCGCCCTTGAACAGCATGAGCGTGGGAATTCCGCGAATGCCATACTTGGCCGCCGTACCTCTGTTCTCATCTACATTGACCTTGACGACCTGCACTTTGCCTTGATAGTCCTTGGCCACTTCGTCAAGGATGGGCGCAATCATCTTGCACGGGCCACACCACTCGGCCCAGTAGTCCACTAGAACCGGTGTGTCCGATTTGAGTACGTCCGCCTCAAACGAGGCGTCGCCAGAGTGTTTGATCAATTCGCTGCTCATCAATGTATTCCTTTCCGGTACTTAGTTTAGTGAGTTGAGCGTTATCTGCGCGAGTGCGCCAGCAAGATACGGCACCACACTCGCGGTATAGTCAGTGTGGGGGCTGTGGTTCGTGGTGGCAAGCCGTTGTGGCCTAATAACTGCCTAGTGCGTGCACTAATAGTGGGCTCAGGGCGGGCGCCCCTCAGACATGGCAGAACAGTTAAGAGACGCAAGAGACGGGCCCTAGCCCCGGCACTCACAGTAAGTGCTTAGGGCTGCTTGGTTCCCCACCTGACCCGGTTCACACGCTGCAATGCGGGGAGGCCCGCCGAATGCATTGTACTGAGCTTGGCATCTCATCTGCCGCAGGCAGGCGTCTACAATCTGTCGCATGAGTTTGTTTGGCGAAGACGAATTGCCCCCCGCAGCCGCAACTGGCGGTGCCGCTGTGGCCCATGCCCCACACCAGGCGCTGGCGCGAAAGTACCGCCCGCGCAGGTTCGACGAACTTGCCGGCCAAGAGCATGTGGTGCGCGCGCTCACGCAAGCGCTTGGCACGCAACGACTGCATCACGCGTACCTGTTCACGGGTACGCGCGGCGTCGGCAAGACGACGATCTCGCGCATTTTCGCCAAGGCGCTCAACTGCTTAGGGGTAGACGGCAAGGGCGGCATCACCGCTGAGCCCTGCGGCGTGTGCAGCCCGTGCACCGAGATCGACGCCGGCCGGTTTGTGGATTACATCGAGATGGATGCGGCCTCAAACCGCAGCGTCGATGAGATGACGCAGGTGCTTGAGCAAGCTGTGTACAAACCCACGAGCGGGCGCTTCAAGGTGTACATGATTGACGAGGTACATATGCTCACCAGCCACGCGTTCAACGCGATGCTGAAGACGCTGGAAGAGCCGCCGGAGTACGTGAAGTTCGTGCTGGCCACCACTGATCCCCAAAAAGTGCCGGTGACGGTGCTGTCGAGATGCCTGCAGTTCAACTTGAAGCAGATGCCGCGCGAGCATATCGTGAATCATCTTCATGGCATCCTTACTAATGAGAGTATAAAGCATTCACTGGACGTTATCAGTCTAATAGCAAAGGCTGCTGCCGGGAGTATGCGTGATGCATTGTCCCTCACCGATCAGGCGATTGCCTACTGCGGTACGCAGTTTGATGCGGCGCAAGTGCGCGAGATGCTGGGTGCGGTCGATCAGACCTATCTATATCAATTACTTGATGCGCTGGCCGCGCGTGACGGTGCTCGATTGCTGGGCGTGGCTGACGACATGCACAGCCGCAGTATTGCGCTGGCCAGCGCACTCGACGATCTTGCGTCCCTGCTGCAACGCATCGCGGTGCTGCAGGTATTGCCGCAGTCGCACGATCATCAAGACCCGGATGTAGCCGAGGCGATGCGGTTGGCGGATTTGTTGAGTGCAGAAGACGTGCAGCTTTTCTACGGCATTGCACTCAAGGGCCGGCAGGAGATGAGCCTGGCGCCCGATCCGTACGTGGGCTTCAGCATGACGCTGCTTCGCATGCTCAGCTTCACCGCGGGCGATACATTGTCAGCGCCACCGCCCGCCAAGCCGGTGGCGAGTGCCGCACTGCTGGCATCGCGTGCCCCCGTGACGACTGCAAAGCCGCCAGCGCCAGCGCCGGCAGCGTCTACGCTGACTGCGGGGGTCGCGAAGGTCGATCCAGCGGCTGCTGTGCGATCACCCGTGCGGCGCGTGGTTTTTGATGGAGATTGGGCGGCGTTCTGTGCCAGCCTGCCGCTGAGTGGCCTGGCGCGTGAGCTGGCTATGCAAAGTGAACTGCTGTCGCACGAAGGCACGCAATTCAAGCTGCGGGTGCCCAAGCCTGCGCTGCTGTCGGCCGGCGCGCCGGAGAAGCTGCAAACTGTCGTCAGTCAGGCGCTTGGCATGACGGTGAAAATCATGACTGAGGTCGGTGTAGTCACCAGCAGCGCGGCCATAGATGCGGCACTTGCGAAGGCTGAGCGGCAACGTGAGGCCGAGGTCACCGTTCAGAGCGATCCGCTCGTGCAGACCTTGCTGCAAACCTTTGGCGGCCAAATCGTCCCGGGCTCGGTGAAGCCCATCGACTAATTTCAATCAAGTACCTGAAGGAAGCATCATGTTCAACAAAGGTCAGATCGCCAACCTGATGAAGCAGGCGCAGGCCATGCAGGACAACCTCAAGAAGGCGCAGGAAGAAATCGCCAAACTCGAGGTAGAAGGGCAAAGCGGCGCGGGTCTGGTGAAGGTGTTGATGACGGGCAAGCACGATGTCAAGCGCGTGTTCATTGATCCCAGCCTGCTAGCCGACGACAAGGACATGCTCGAGGACCTGGTGGCTGCTGCCGTCAACGACGCTGTGCGCAAAGTCGAGGCCACGACACAGGAGCGTATGGGCACGGTCACGGCTGGCATGCCGATTCCGCCCGGCCTCAAACCGTTCTGAGCGCTGCAGACGCATGGCTGGCAAAGTGGCCTCACTGGAGGCCTTGATCGACGCGCTCAAGGCGTTGCCTGGGGTTGGCCCCAAGTCGGCTGCGCGTATCGCGTTCTCGCTGCTGCAGCATGACAGACCAGCCGCCGAGAAGCTCTCACAGTCGCTTGCGGAGGCGCTGCAAAAAGTAGGGCATTGCCAGCGCTGCCACACCTTGAGTGAAACCGCGATCTGCTCCACCTGCAGCGACCCCAGCCGTGACGCGCGGCTGTTGTGCGTGGTGGAGTCGCCCGCCGACCAGCAGGCCATCGAACAAACCCACACCTACAACGGCCTGTACTTCGTGCTACTCGGGCGGCTGAGCCCGCTCGACGGCCTGGGCCCATCAGACATTGGTTTTCAGCAATTGCTGCGGCGCGTGGACGACAACCTGGTGGAAGAGGTGATACTCGCCACGAGTTTCACAAGCGAGGGTGAAGCCACCGCGCATTACCTGGCCGAAACGCTCAAAGCCAAAGGCTTGCGTGTTACCCGGCTTGCACGTGGTTTGCCCTTGGGCAGTGAGTTGGAACATGTGGACTTGGGTACCATCGCACATGCTCTGATGGACAGGCGTTAAATCAACGTGGGTCAGAGATAATCCATTTCATGACAAAACTAACCCTTGCCTATTGGTGCGTTCTCGTGGCGGCGCTCATGCCTTTTGTGTGTGCGGGCATCAGCAAATGGGGACGCGACAGCCAGTACAACAACAAGCGGCCGCGAGAGTGGGAGCGCACCTTGCAGGGCTACCGTGCGCGCGCAAACGCGGCGCAGGCCAACTGCTGGGAGGCGCTGCCGTTTTTCGCATTTGCCGTTGTTATAGCCCATCAGGCACAGGCTACCCAAAGCAGTATTAATGCTTTAGCCATTGCTTTTGTTGTAATCAGGGTTATATACATCGCACTGTACCTGGCCAATCAGCATATGGCAAGGTCGCTGGTATGGTTAGCTGGTATCAGCATCAACATCTGGATTTTCTTGCTGGCGGCGTAGCCAAACTATCCTACTATTGCTTGGCGAGTTTGGCTTTCGGCGCTAGTTTCTGGCTCTTATTTGCGGGTTGCCGGCCGCCGTTGGATTTGGCGATGGTGGCTTTGCCTTTGATGGCTGCCTTGGCCAGTGCTTTGCTCTTGTTTGGTTTGCCGGCCTTGGCGAGAGTTGCGCGTTGCGGCACATACACCGTGAGTACCTGGCCGGCCTTGACTGTTTTTACGCCCTTGTTCCAGCCCGCCAGTTGCGCGGGGCTGGTGCGGTAGCGTTTGGCAATCGACGCGAGTGACTCACCCGCACGCACTTTGTGAGATGCACGCTTCAACGCAGGGCCCTCGGGTGTCATGAGCAATGAACCGTTTTCGGCAATCGACTCTGACACATCCTGCTGCTTGGTCGCTGCGCGTGGGACCATCAGTGCTGAGCCGGCACGCACCATCATGCGCGGCGGAATGTTGTTGATTTGTCGTAGTTGCGCCTCGCTGATACCGTAGCGCTCAGCCACCGAGGCGGGCTTCTCGTTCTTGGATAGCACTACAGCTGTCCAGCTTGCGAGTGCGCCGCGGTGCTTGTCCATGTTGCGCTTGAACAGTTCAGCGTTCTCGTAAGGCAGCAATACCTCGGGCTCGAGAGCGCCCAGAATAGTGGGCTTGTTGAAGGAGGGATTTAACGCTTGAAAGTCGGATACTGACACGTCGGCCAGCTTGGCGACCAATGCAACGTCGATGTCGCGTGTGATGCGCACCGTCTCGAAGTACGGGTGGTTCGGAACCTCAGGCAGAGTGATGCCGTATTTTTCAGGGTCGGCCACGATGTTTTTGATGGCTTGCAGCTTGGGCACGTATTGCTGTGTTTCAAGCGGCATGTTCAGGTCGGTGTACGCAATCGGTAAACCTTCACGCTGATTCTTCTTTTGCGCGCGCATCACCGAGCCCTCGCCCCAGTTGTAAGCCGCAAGCGCTAGATGCCAGTCGCCAAACATGCCATGCAACTTCGTGAGGTAATCCAGCGCCGCGTTGGTGGACGCCG
>CAYSMM010000126.1:0-6925 GCA_964432095.1 uncultured Burkholderiaceae bacterium
AAGGCCGGTCGGCTGTCCCCCTATTTCTTCAATGCCGGGCTGTTCAACGACGGCCTGAAGATTCAGCGGCTCGGCGAGTTTTATGCGCGCACCCTGCTTGAAAGCGGTGTGCCATTCGACATGATTTTTGGCCCGGCGTACAAAGGCATCACGCTGGCCGCATGCACCGCGTGTGAGCTGGCGCGCCGTGGCCGCAATGTGCCGTTTGCCTACAACCGCAAAGAGGCGAAGGATCACGGCGAAGGCGGCACCCTGGTGGGCGCGTCGGTGCGCGGGCGTGTGGTGATCGTGGACGACGTGATCTCCGCCGGCACGGCCGTGGGCGAAAGCATCGCACTGATCCGTGCGGCGGGCGCTGAGCCTGCGGCGGTGTTGATCTCGCTGGACCGTCAGGAAAAAGCCGGCACGGCCGATGCGCCCCTGCCACTGTCAGCCGTGCAAAACGTCAAGCAGCAGTACGGCGTGCCGGTGATTGCGATTGCCACGCTCGCCGATTTGATGCACTACCTGCACCGTTCGGGCGACGCAAGCATTGCGGCCTACCGCGAGCCGGTGGCGGCCTACCGGCAGGCTTATGGCGTTGATCTGTAAAATCGAAGGATTACTTAATACTCTATTGAGTAATATGCTTTTGGTTTTTTAAAATATACCAGTAAAGGCATTGCACTAGTTGGAGTATCCAGTCTTTGCGTCTGCCACGAATGGATTGCGTGCACGCTCGGCTGCAAAGCTGCTTTCGGGCCCGTGACCCGGGATGAACACGGTGTCGTGCTCGCGCGTGCTGCCCAGTGGCCACAGGCGTTGCGTGATGCTGTCGATCAGTGTGTCGTAGTCGCCGCCGGGGAAGTCGGTGCGGCCAATCGAGCCAGCAAACAGCACGTCGCCCACGAAGGCGCGCCTGGCTTCGGCGTTGTGAAACACCACGTGGCCGGGCGTGTGGCCCGGGCAATGGCGCACGGTGAACTGCACCTTGCCCACTGTGACCATGTCACCGTCGTGCAGCCAGCGCGCCGGCGCAAAGCGCCGCACTGCGCCGCCAAAGCCAAACATCGTGGCCTGCTGCTCCAGCGCGTCGATCCAGAACTGGTCGCCCTCGTGCGGACCTTCAACGGGCACGCTGTAGTGGCGCGCGACTTCGTCGGCGGCGCCGGCGTGGTCGATATGCGCATGCGTGAGCAAAATCTTCTCGATCGTCACGCCGCGCTTTTGGGCAGCTGCATAAAGCTGATCGACATCACCACCGGGGTCGATGAACGCGCCCTTCATCGTGTCGCTACACCATACGAGCGAGCAGTTCTGCGCAAAATGCGTAACGGCAATGGTCTGGTATTTCAGCATCACTTCGGCATCACAACTGGGTGTCGTAGTCGATCGACAGCGGCGCATGGTCGGAAAAGCGAGTGCGTTTTTCGATGTACTCTTTGCGCGCCAGGGCAGCCAGGCCAGGTGTGGCGAGGTGATAGTCCAGCCGCCAGCCGACGTTCTTATCCCACGCCGCGCCGCGGTTGCTCCACCAGGTGTATTGCTCGGCCTGCGTGTTGAGCATGCGAAACACGTCCACAAACCCGTGCTGATCGAGCAGCGCGGTCATCCACGCCCGCTCCTCGGGCAGAAAGCCGCTGTTCTTTTGGTTGCTCTTCCAGTTTTTGAGGTCGATCTCTTTGTGCGCGATGTTCACATCGCCGCAAAACACCACCTCACGCCCGCGCCGGGCTTTTTTCATGTGCGGCAAGAACTCCGCCAGAAATCTGAACTTGGCCTGCTGGCGCTCGTCACTCGACGCGCCCGAGGGGAAGTACACCGACACCACCGAGAGCTTGCGGCCCGGTTTGTCGAACCGCAGTTCCACATACCTGCCCTCGGCGTCAAACTCAGCGCTGCCAAAACCGACGCGCCCATCGCTGGGCTCGTGGCGGCTATACAGCGCCACGCCGCTGTAGCCCTTTTTCTCGGCCAGGTGAAAATGTCCGCGCATGCCGGCCAACGCCTGCAACTCAGCCGGCAAATCCGCCAGGTGCGCCTTGACCTCCTGAACGCAGAGCAATTGCGGTTTGTGGGACATAAGCCAGAGCGCAAGCCCCTTGCTGGCGGCAGACCGCAGGCCGTTGACGTTGAGCGTGGTGATGCGAAGCATGCCTGCACTGTAGCAAACGGCATACGCCAGCCCCGCTGCCTGCGCGCAGTTACTCGCCCACCGTCTGATTGTGCAGTTACACTGATTTCATGAAATGGACTGTGTCACACGCCCGCCGCGCCCTCAACGCCTGCAGCAGCCCTGCCGTGCTGGCAACCGCTGCCGTGGCAGTCACGCTTGCCTGCGGCATCAGGCCGACGGCGCATGCGCAAGGCGCCCAAATCGGCGGCATCTATACCTGCAAGGATCCGTACGGCCGCACGATTACCAGCGACCGGCCGATTGTGGAATGCGCCGAAACCGGGCAACGCGTGCTCAACCCCGATGGCTCCACCAAATCCGTGATCCTCACACCGGCGCAGCAAAAAGCGCTGGACGCCGAAAAACGCAAGCGCGCCGAGGAGGCTGACCGTGAAGCCGAGCGCCGCCGCAAAGAGCGCATCCTGCTGCAACGCTACCCCAACGAGGTATCGTGGGAAAAGCAGGCTTTCGAGGCCTTGATACAACCTTACCAGGCGATTGAAGACGCGCAAAAGCGGATGCTTCTGTACGACAAAACCGCCAAGTCCCTGGCCGACGAGGCCGAGTTCTACAAGGGCAGGCGACTGCCCGTGGTGCTGCGGCGGCAAATTGAAGAAAACCAGTTTGCTATCGACGCCGAGAAGCGCCTGATCGAGGCCAAGCGCGCCGAAGCCCGCGCGATCCAGCAACGCGTGTCGGCTGAGCTTATCGAACTGCGCCGGCTGTGGACAGCAAAAGAAAACAGCTAAGTACTACCAGTCGGTAGTACTGCTATTGGTATATAGCTATTACCGCTTTGTATATAACCAGTAACGGCTGTATAGAATGGCCAGTATATAAGCCTGTTACAAGGGGGTTGGTGCCACTCAGCCCAGCTTCTTCTTGAGCAGCTCATTGACCTGCTGCGGGTTGGCCTTGCCTTTGGTGGCCTTCATCGCCTGGCCTACCAGTGACTGAAACGCCTTGTCCTTACCTGCGCGGAACTCCTCCACACTCTTGGCGTTGGCTGCGATCACTTCGTCAATGATCTTCTCAAGCGCGCCGGTGTCGGAGATCTGCCTCAAGCCCTTGGCGTCGATGATGGTGTCTGCATCACCTGCGTGCTCACCCGCCCACATCGCCGCAAACACCTCTTTGGCAATCTTGTTGCTGATGGTGCCATCGGTGATTCGCAGAATCAATTTTGCAAGCTGCCGAGGGCTGATTGGCGCATGCTCGATCGACTTTTCATCACGGTTGAGCTGCGCCGACACGTCGCCCATCAGCCAGTTGGCGGCCAGCTTCTCGTTGCCCTTGAGCGCCAGAGCGCAAGATTCGAAGTACGCCGCAAACGCCTTGCTTTGCGTCATCACGTTTGCGTCGTACTCCGGCAACGCATAGTCGCGTACAAACCGTTCGGCCATCGCGCGCGGCAGCTCGGGCATTTGCGCGCGCACCTTGTCGAGCATGGCATCGGTCACAACCAGCGGCGGCAGGTCGGGGTCGGGGAAATAGCGGTAGTCGTGCGCGTCTTCCTTGCTGCGCATGCTGCGGGTTTCGCCGCGGTCGGGGTCGTACAGCCGCGTTTCCTGAATCACCTTGCCGCCGTCCTCGATCACCTCGATCTGGCGGCGCACTTCGTAGTCGATCGCCTTCTCCAAAAACTTGAAGCTATTGAGGTTCTTGATTTCGGCGCGCGTGCCCAGCTCGGCGCCGGGCTTGCGCACGCTCACATTGGCATCGCAGCGAAAGCTGCCCTCTTGCAGGTTGCCGTCGCACATGCCCAGCCACACCACCAGTGCATGCAGTGCGCGCGCGTACTCGGCAGCTTCGGCGCTCGATCGCATCACCGGCTCGGTGACGATCTCCAGCAGCGGCGTGCCGGCGCGGTTGAGGTCGATGCCGCTCATGCCGTGATAGTCCTCATGCAGACTCTTGCCGGCATCCTCTTCGAGATGCGCACGCGTCAACTGCACGCTGTGCTTGACGTCGCCCACGAAAAACTCCACCGTACCCCCCGCGACGATGGGCGTCTCGTACTGACTGATCTGATAGCCCTTGGGTAGATCAGGGTAGAAGTAATTTTTACGCTCAAAGGTGCTGCGCGTGTTGATCTGTGCACCAATGGCCAGGCCAAATGCAATCGCGCGCTCCACGCTGCCCTTGTTCATCACCGGCAACACGCCCGGCAGCGCGAGATCCACATAGTCGGCCTGGGTGTTGGGTGGCGCGCCGAACTGTGTGCTTGCGCCACTGAACTGCTTGCTGGCCGTGGACAGTTGAACGTGCGTTTCTAGGCCAATGATGACCTCGTAACCCTGGACGAGTTTGGATGGCGTGCTCATGTCAAACGCCCTCCGGCGCGCGGGTGTGCCAATCGGTAGCCTGCTGAAAGTGATGCGCCACGTTCAACAAGCGAGCTTCATCAAAGTAATTGCCGATCAGTTGCAGCCCTACGGGGCGCCGGCTGTTGGCTGCTGTGCCAAAGCCGCAAGGCACGCTCATGCCAGGCAGGCCTGCCATGCTGATGCTCAAGGTGTAGATGTCGGCCAAGTACATGGCCACGGGGTCGTTGCCCTTCTCCCCGATGTTCCAGGCTACGGTAGGCGCCACAGGCCCGGCGATCACGTCACACTGCTTGAACGCAGCCTGAAAGTCATCGGCAATCAAGCGGCGAATCTTCTGTGCCTTGACGTAGTACGCGTCGTAATAGCCGTGCGACAGCACGTACGCACCGATCATGATGCGGCGTTTGACCTCAGCGCCAAAGCCTTGCGCGCGGGTTTTTTTGTACATGTCGAGTAGGTCTCGGTACTCGCTCGCGCGGTGGCCGTAGCGCACGCCGTCAAAGCGCGACAGGTTGGACGATGCCTCGGCCGGCGCGATGATGTAGTACGCCGGTATCGACAGCTCGGTGCGCGGCAGCGAGATGTCCACCAGCGCCGCACCTAGCTTTTGCAGCTCGGCCAGCGCGCCGCGCACGGGCCCGGCCACTTCATCGGACAGGCCCGCTCCAAAAAACTCTTGCGGCAATCCGATGCGCAGTCCCTGCAGCGGCCTGGATGCATGAGCTCCGGCCAGCGGCTTGCCCAGTGCGGCTGCCGTTTGCGTGGCTGCTCTCTGGCGCGAGGTGCTGTCGCGCTCATCAAAGCCACTCATTGCGTCGAGCAGTAGCGCACAGTCATGCGCGGTCTTGGCCATGGGCCCGGCCTGATCGAGCGACGAGGCAAACGCGATCATGCCGAAGCGGCTGCACACGCCGTAGGTGGGCTTGATGCCGGTGATGCCGCTGAAGCTGGCCGGTTGGCGGATCGATCCGCCGGTGTCGGTGCCGGTGGCCGCAGGCACTAGGCGCGCTGCCACCGCCGCAGCGCTGCCGCCCGAGCTGCCGCCGGGCACGGCGACTGTGTCCCACGGGTTTTTGACGGCCCCGAATGCGGAGTTCTCGTTGGACGAGCCCATGGCGAACTCGTCCATATTGGTTTTTCCGAGGCACACTGCGCCCGCCGCAGCAAGGCGTTGCACCACGGTGGCATCAAACGGTGAGCGATATCCGCCTTTATGGCCCACCAGGATCTTGCTGCCGGCGTTGGCAGCAAAGTCACGCGTGACGAACACGTCTTTATGCGCCAGCGGAATGCCCAGCAGCGGCGATGCGTCACCCTTGGCACGGCGCTCGTCGGCGGCGTGCGCCTGCGCGAGCGCAACATCGTCGCGCTGGTCGACAAACGCATTGAGCGCCGCATGCTGTTTGATGCGGCTGAGAAACAGCTGAGTCAACTCCACGCTCGAAACTTGTTTTTGCGCCAGCGCCCGCGACAGTGCAGCAATATCCAGCTTGTGCATGCCTTACTCCACCACTCGAGGCACAAGGAACAAACCGTCCTGCACCGCCGGCGCATTCAGTTGCGACGCGTCGCGCACATCACTGGCCGTGACTATGTCCTCACGCAGGCGCAGCTCCACAGTCTCAATCGCCTCAAGCGGCTGCTTGAGTGGTGCAACGCCTTCGGTATTGACTGCCTGCATTTGCTTGACAAGCGAAAAAAATCCGTTGAGCTGTTCGCGCATCGTCTCGGCCTCGGCATCGGTGAGTTCGAGCCGGGCGAGGTGAGCGATACGCGCGATGTCTTGTGAGGAAAGCGCCATGAGTGTGCAGTCAGTGTGGGTGGTTTGGCTAAGCCGCCGGGCAAGCCATGCAGCAAAGCGAGGGCTGTTTGTGTGAGCGCTGCCAGCAGAACTTGTCAGGGGTAGCCCGCTCAACGCAAGAAACAAGCCGTAACTTCAGCAGCGAGGCAAGACGAAATGGCCCGTTTGAGCCTGATTTCATGCCGGTATACAAGGGATTATAGGGTATGATTTCGCACAGTTTTTGTGCACCTTTTTATGCACTTCCTGCTGTCTTTTCAAGACTTTGGAAGCCCTATGAATTTTGTTGCACACCCCTTATGGCTCGCGCCAAGCGCGCCGGCTCAACTGGGTGGCTGAAGTAGAAGACTGATACTTACATGCTGGGAATTTTTCGCCGTTACTTGTCCACCGATCTTGCCATCGACCTGGGCACTGCCAATACTCTGATTTACGTCCGCGGCAAAGGCATTGTCCTTGACGAGCCTTCGGTCGTGTCGATCCGCCACGAGGGCGGGCCCAATGGCAAGAAAACCATTCAGGCCGTGGGCCGCGAAGCCAAACAGATGCTGGGCAAGGTGCCGGGCAATATCGAGGCGATCCGCCCGATGAAGGACGGCGTGATCGCCGACTTCACCGTCACCGAGCAGATGTTGAAGCAGT
>CAYSMM010000127.1:0-6904 GCA_964432095.1 uncultured Burkholderiaceae bacterium
TGGCCGAGGCCGAGGCCTCGCTGGCCGAAGCACAAGCCAATGCCGAGCGTGCACGCGCGCTGCAAGCTTCTGGCGCGTTAAGCGCACAGCAGATCAATCAGTTGCTGACCGGCGAACGTACCGCGCAGGCTCGACTGCAAGCAGCCAAGGCCGCGTATGCCAGCCAGAGCGTGCGGCTGAAGCAAACACAATTGCGCGCCCCTGATGACGGTGTGATCTCCGCACGCATGGCCACAGTCGGTGCGGTGGTCGGCGCGGGGCAGGAGCTGTTTCGGCTGATTCGCAAGAACCGGCTGGAGTGGCGCGCCGAAGTCACCTCTAGTGAGCTGTCGCGCGTCAAACCTGGCGCAGCCGCTGCGCTGGTCACACCAGGTGGCGAAACCGTGCAGGGCAAGGTGCGCATCGTCGCGCCGACCATTGACCCGCAGACCCGCAATGCGCTGGTATATGTGGATCTGCCCGTAGGCTCGCCCGCCAAGGCCGGCATGTTTGCACGCGGGGAGTTTGAGCTGGGTTCCGCCAATGCGCTGACGGTACCGCAGCAGGCGCTGGTGCTGCGCGACGGTTTCACGTATGTGTTCAGCGTCGATGCCAATAACAAAGTGCAGCAACGCAAGGTGACGGTGGGCCGCCGCAATGGGGATCGCGTCGAGGTGATCGAAGGCCTGCCCGCCAATCTAGCACTGGTGGCCACAGGCGCCGCCTTTCTTGCTGACGGTGACACCGTACGCATCACCAGCGCGGAGGCGGCTCCAGCTGCTCCATCGGTCAAGCCAGCGGTCGCTGCTGCGCAGGGCTCGGCGGGTGTGATCGGGTCGACCAACGCGGCCGCGCCTATGCCTGCGCCTGCGCCCTCGGCCAAAAAGTGAAACAAGCAGCGCAACGAGTGATGTAAAGGCTTGCCATGAACGTATCCACTTGGGGTATCAAGAACCCTATCCCCACCATCATGATCTTCTTCCTGCTTACGTTTGCCGGCGTGATCGGCTACAACAGCATGAAGATCCAGAACTTCCCCGATCTGGACTTGCCCACCGTGAGCGTCATGGCATCGCTGCCCGGTGCGGCACCTTCACAGCTAGAGACGGAGGTGGCGCGCAAGATCGAAAACCAGATCGCCACGCTGCAGGGCCTAAAGAACATCTACACCAAGGTACAGGACGGATCGGTCACCATCACTGCCGAGTTCCGCCTGGAAAAACCCGTGCAGGAAGCGGTGGACGACGTGCGCTCGGCCATCCAGCAGGTGCGTGCAGATTTGCCCGGCGATCTGCGCGACCCCATCGTTAGCAAGATGAACCTCGCGGGCTCACCGGTGCTGGCATACACCATCAAGTCCACCCGCATGGACGACGAGGCGCTGTCCTGGTTCGTCGATGACACGCTCACACGCAAGCTGCTGGCCGTGCGCGGCGTGGGCCAGGTCACGCGCGTGGGCGGCGTCAGCCGCGAGGTGCGCGTGGAGCTGGACGCTGCCAAGCTGCAATCACTCAATGCCAGCGCGGCCGACATTTCCCGGCAGTTGCGCAATGTGCAAATGGAGGGTGCCGGCGGACGGGCCGATATCGGCGGTGCCGAGCAGCCACTGCGCACACTCGCTACGGTGCAAAACGTCGCAGAGCTGGCACGCATGGAGATTGCGCTGTCCGACGGCCGCCGCATCCGGCTGGATCAGGTCGCCAACTTGATGGACACCATCGCCGAACCGCGAGCCGCCGCATTACTCAACGGCGTGCCGGTGGTGGGCTTCGAGATCGCGCGCAGCCGCGGTGCCAGCGAGCTTGAAGTCGGTGAGGGCGTGCTCAAGGTGCTGGAGCAGATCAAGGCCGAGCACCCCGACGTGACACTGACCCAGGCGTTCGACTTCGTCACACCAGTGCGAGAAGAGTACGTCGCATCACTCACGCTGCTGATCGAGGGTGCGCTGCTCGCAGTGCTGGTGGTGTGGCTATTTCTGCGCGATTTGCGCGCCACGTTCGTGTCGGCCGTCGCGCTGCCGCTGTCGGTGATTCCGGCATTCATCGGCATCGCCTATCTCGGCTTCTCCATCAACGTAGTCACATTGCTGGCACTATCGCTCGTGATCGGCATTTTGGTGGACGACGCGATTGTGGAGGTGGAAAACATCGTGCGCCACCTGCGCATGGGCAAACCGCCGCTGCAGGCCGCCAAGGATGCGGCCGACGAAATCGGCCTGGCCGTGATTGCCACCACCTTCACCCTCGTGGCGGTGTTTCTGCCCACGGCCTTCATGAGTGGCGTTCCGGGCAAGTTCTTCAAACAGTTTGGCTGGACTGCGGCGATTGCGGTATTCGCCTCGCTAGTGGTAGCACGGCTGCTGACACCCATGATGGCAGCATACCTTCTCAAGCCAAGCGACCACGCACATCAAGACGGCCGCATCATGCAGTGGTACATGGGTGCAGCCAAGTGGTGCCTCAAGCACCGCTGGCTGACAGCGTTGTTTGCGGGTGTATTTTTTGTTGGTTCCGTCCTGCTCATACCGCTGCTACCGGCTGGCTTCATCCCGCCGGACGACAACTCGCAAACCCAGGTGCGGCTTGAGCTGCCACCCGGCAGCACGCTGGCGCAAACCAACGCGGCAGCTGAGCAGGCGCGTGTACTGCTTACCCAAGTGAACCACGTGCAAAGCGTGTACACCACGATTGGCGGTGGCGCAGCAGGTACAGACCCGTTTGCACCTGGCGGCGCAGCCGAGGCGCGCAAGGCCACGCTCACGGTGCTGCTTACGCCGCGCGGCGAGCGGCCCAAGAAGCAGCCCATCGAAAATGAAATCCGTAAGGTGTTGGAGCAGTTGCCCGGTGTGCGATCCAGCGTGGGCTTGGGCGGCAGCGGGGAGAAGTACATCCTCGTGCTGCAAGGCGAAGACCCCAACGCGCTACGTCAGGCCGCGCTTGCAGTGGAGAAAGATTTACGCACCCTGCAAGGCGTGGGCACCATCACGTCCACCGCCAGCCTAGTGCGGCCCGAGATTGCCTTGCGGCCCGACTTTGCACGCATGGCCGACCTGGGCGTGACCAGCGCGGCCATCAGCGAGACGCTGCGCATAGCCACCACAGGCGACTACGACCAGGCCCTACCCAAGCTGAACCTGTCCAATCGCCAGGTACCGATTGTGGTGAAGCTCAACACCGATGCACGGCAAGACCTGAGCCTGCTTGAACGCCTCGCTACGCCCGGTGTGAAAGGGCCGGTGATGATCAGCCAGGTGGCCAGTCTGGAGATGACAAGCGGCCCGGCGGTGATAGACCGCTACAACCGTGCGCGTAACGTGAACTTCGAGATCGAGCTTTCTGGCCTGCCGCTTGGCGAAGCTACTAAGGCCGTAGCCGAGTTGCCCGCCATCAAGAACCTGCCGGCCGGTGTGCGGCAAACCGAGATTGGTGACGCCGAAGTGATGATCGAGTTATTCGAAAGCTTTGGCCTGGCCATGCTCACCGGCGTGCTGTGCATTTACATCGTGCTGGTGCTGCTGTTCAAGGACTTCCTGCATCCTTTCACGATCCTCGCGGCTTTGCCCTTATCGCTAGGCGGTGCTTTCGTCGGCCTGCTGCTCACCGGCAAGAGCTTCTCCATGCCCTCGCTGATCGGCTTGGTGATGCTCATGGGCATTGCCACCAAAAACTCGATTCTGCTTGTGGAGTACGCCATCGTCGCGCGGCGCGACCACGGCATGAGCCGCTTCGACGCACTGCTGGACGCCTGCCACAAGCGTGCACGGCCGATCGTGATGACTACTATCGCCATGGGCGCAGGCATGTTGCCCATCGCCATCGGCTGGGGTGCGGCAGACCCGTCATTCCGCTCGCCCATGGCCGTTGCGGTGATTGGTGGTCTGATCACCAGTACCTTCCTGAGTCTGCTCATCATCCCGCCGGTATTCACCTTCATAGACGACATCGAGCACTTCCTGCTGCGCACGCTTGCACGGCTGCGCGGCAAGCACATGCCCGACGGCCGTCATGGCAGTGGCGATACGGGTGCCGATACTGGGAGCATGCCGGGCGGTGCGGCCACCGGGCGCGCCACGCCTGCGGCACCGTTGCAGGAATGAGCGAGCACCGATGCGTAGCGATCCGCCATCCCGTGCCTGACCCGGGATACCGGATCACACGTGGCGGCTATGCGGTTCCGTACGGCCACACCAGCCACCACAGCACAAAGACTTCCAGGAGACACAGAGACACCGGGATCCGAAAGTAGAGGGCAGCTAAGCGTAGCCCACCAGCCATGTCGCATGTGCAGGGGTGGTGACTACAAGCCAAGCCCGCACTGCCTGCCTGGTTGATGACGCAAAATCGTTAATACTACATTGAGTAAAATGCCATTACTGCGCCATTAGAATACATATAAGGCATATTACAGCTATGAGTATTAAGTTATTTAATTCTTGGTCAGCCCTGCGGCTAGCGCAAATTGCGATGCGGTAGCTGCGGTAGGGTGGGTGAAGCGAAGCGCAACCCACCGGTCTTGTCTCATGTTGAGGAGGGTGGGTTATACCCACACGACTCGTACGACTCACTCAGCTCCGGCGGCTCGCACTACTGCCGCCTCAAGACTTTTTGACGGGCCGCTTCCAGTTAACCAGGCTGACCTGCCTGCCGCGCGCTACGGTGAGTTGACCGGGCGGTGTGTCTTTAGTGATGGTACTGCCCGCACCCACAGTGCCACCATGGCCGATGGTGACGGGTGCGACCAGCACACTGTTGCTGCCGATGTGCACATCGCTCTCAATGACGGTGCGGTGCTTGTTCGCGCCGTCGTAGTTGGCCGTGATGCTGCCTGCGCCGTAGTTGACGCGCTCGCCCACGGTGGCATCACCCAGGTAAGCCAGATGGTTGGCTTTGGCACCCTTGGCAAGGGTTGAGTTTTTCACCTCGACGAAGTTGCCGATATGCACCTCCGCGGCGAGCTGCGCGCCAGGTCGCAACCTTGCGAAGGGGCCGACTTGCGCGCCCTCGCCCACCGCTGCGCCGTCGAAGTGCGAATACGCCTGCACTACCGCACCCGCTGCAACGGTGCTATTGCGCAGCACGCAATGCGGGCCAATTTGCACCCCGTCGCCAAGGATCACCTCGCCCTCAAATACGCAATTCACATCGATGCTCACGTCGCGCCCGCAGGACAACGTGCCACGAATATCGATGCGTTCGGGGTCCGCCAGCGTCACGCCGTTACGCATCAATTCACGGGCTTGCATGCACTGAAACGCACGCTCGACCTGCGCCAACTCCAGCTTACTGTTGACGCCCTGCACCTCTTGCTCGCTTGTGGCCTGCACGGCATGCACCTCAACACCGGCCGCACGTGCCAGCGCCACCACGTCCGTAAGGTAATACTCGCCCTGTACGTTTTGCGTAGTGAGTTGTGGCAAAAAGCGCTGCAGTGCGCCAGCGGGCAGCACCATGATGCCGGTATTGACTTCGCAGATCGCGCGCTCGGCGTCTGTGGCGTCTTTTTGCTCGACGATGCGCGCCAGCAGCCCCGCCTCGTCACGCACGATGCGGCCGTAGCCCTGCGGGTTGGCCATGGTCACGGTGAGCACGGCCATGTCATGCTCACCCGCTTTTTGCAGCAGCGCTTTGAGCGTGGCTGCCTCCACCAGCGGCACATCGCCGTACAGAACCAATGTGGGCCATGCGGCATCGATCAGGGGTTGCGCCTGCATCACGGCATGGCCGGTGCCTTTTTGCTCGGCCTGCAGGGCAAACCGTGCCGGTGTGCCGGCCAGCGCCCGCTGCACCGCGTCAGCGCCATGCCCTACCACGACGACCGGGTTTTGCACGCCCAGGGCTTGCGCGGTACGCACCACATGCGCGACCATTGGTAGGGCGGCCACCGGATGCAGTACCTTGGGCAAGTCGGACTTCATACGCGTGCCTTTTCCGGCAGCGAGGATGACTACATTGAGGCTCATGACGGATGAATCGCAGCGCGAGTGGATGAGTTCGATGAAACTGATGATGGTGAATCACTTGATTGTAGGCAAGTGGCCGCGCCGGCTCGGCTGGGTACTGGCCGTGGCAGCGGTAGTGCTTCTCAGCTCGTGCAGCACGCTTCAGCTCGGCTATCGCAATGCCGACACGCTGGCCTATTGGTGGCTCAACAAATACTTTGCGTTCGACGAGTTTCAGTCGCCGGTAGTGCGGAGCAAGATCGCCGGCTTCCTGCAATGGCACCGCCAGCGCGAGCTACAACCCACGGCGCAGCTATTGGAGTCTGCCGCACGGCTTGCAGCCACAGAACCCAGCGGCGCACAGATTTGCAGCCTTTGGGATGATGCGCGACAGCTTTACCGCCGCAGCCTTGAGCGCTTCATGCCAGACGCGGCCGAAGTGGCGCTGAGCCTGACGTCTACACAGCTTTCACAACTCAAGGGCGAGATGGAAAAATCGAATCGTGACTTCGACAAGAAGTATCGCAGCGGCTACCCCGCCGAGCTGCGCGAAAAGCGCTTGAAGGCCACGGTGGAGCGCTTGGAGTTTTTATATGGCGAAGTGACCGCCGAGCAGGAGGCGCTAGCCACCAGACTGCTAATGCAATCGCCATGGGACGGCCAACGCTGGGCCGAGGAGCGTGCACGCCGCCAGCGCGAGTTACTTGAGTTGCTGAGCACGGTACAAGGCCAACCCAAGCCCACTGTGCTGCAGCGCTTGTGGGCCTACAACGAGCGTGTTGAGAAGAATCCAAACCCAGCTACTCAAAACTGGCTAGACGAGCTTACGCGCTTCAATTGCGAATTCAGCGCGCAGATGCATAAAGCCATGACGCCTGAGCAGCGGGCCTTCGCACGCACCAAACTGCAGGGTTACGCTAGCGACCTGCGCGCGCTGCAACTAGCCAGCAACAGCAAGTAGTCGTAAATCGCTGGTTGAATTTATTT
>CAYSMM010000128.1:0-6896 GCA_964432095.1 uncultured Burkholderiaceae bacterium
CCGTGACCTTGCGGCCATCGTCCAGCACGCCCTTGGGCGAGCGGATCCACTGCCACACCTGGCTGCGGCTGATCTCGGCCGTCGCGGCGTCTTCCATGAGGTTGTGGATCGGCACGCAGCCGTTGCCCGCCAGCCATGCGCCGAGGTAGTGAATGCCGACGTTGATGTTCATGCGCAAACCGGCCTCGGTAATGGGCGTTTCGGGCGCGAAGTTCAGCAGGTCTGCGCTGCTGACTTGCACGTCGTCGCGCTGCTTGCTCCATTGGTTGGGTTGGTCGCCGAGCACTGCGACGAACTCCTTCATCGCGGGCTCCACCAGCCCGGGGTGTGCCACCCAGCCGCCGTCGTAGCCGTCGGTGGCGTCACGCTTTTTGTCACCGATGATGCCGGCCATCGCAATGGCGTTTTTCTCGGGGTCGTTCTTGATGGGAATGAGCGCACTCATCCCGCCGATTGCGGGTGCGCCGCGTTTATGGCATGTCTTGAGCAGCAGCAGCGCGTAGGCACGCATGAAGGGCGCAGTCATCGTCACCTTGGCGCGGTCTGCGAGGCAGAAGTTCTGGTCGACCTTGAACTTCTTGATGCAGCTGAAGATATAGTCCCAGCGCCCGGCGTTGAGGCCGGCGCTGTGTTCGCGCAGCTCGTACAAAATCTCGTCCATCTCGAACGCGGCAACAATCGTCTCGATCAGCACAGTGGCCTTGATCGTGCCTTGCGGCAGGCTGAGTTCGTTTTGCGTCATCACAAAAATATCGTTCCACAGCCGTGCCTCCAGGTGGCTTTCCATCTTGGGCAGGTAGAAAAACGGCCCCGCGCCGCGCGCAATCTGCTCTTTGGCGTTGTGAAACATGAACAGCGCAAAGTCGAAAATGCCACCGCTCACTCGCTGGCCGTCTACCGTCACATGCTTCTCATCGAGGTGCCAGCCACGTGGGCGTACCTGCAGCGTGGCAATGGTGTCATTCAGTTTGTAATGTTTGCCGTTTTGCTCTAGCGTGAGGGTGCGGCGAATCGCAGCCTTCAGATTGATCTGCCCCTGAATCTGGTTGTCCCACTTCGGACTGTTGCTGTCTTCGAAGTCGGTCATGTAGCTGTCGGCGCCGCTGTTGAGCGCGTTGATCACCATCTTGGCGTCTACCGGGCCGGTGATCTCCACACGCCGGCGCTCGAGCGCCTTGGGCAGGGGCGCGATTTTCCAGTTGCCGTCGCGGATGTACCGGGTTTCCGCCAGAAAATCCGGCCGCTCTCCGGCGTCCAGCCGCTTGGTGCGCTCAACTCGCGCCTTCAGCAGCGCCTGGCGGCGCGGCTCAAACGCGCGGTGCAGCTTGGCCACCAGCGCCAGCGCGTCGGGCGTCAGGATTTCGGCGAACGCCGGCGTAATCGGCGCGTTGATTTCCATTCCGTGGGGCATTGCGACACACATATCCGTTCTCCAAATCAGTCAAACAAAAATAAAAAGAAAAAGAAGATTTTCCAAAGAGACACGGAGGCACCGAGCAAGAACGAGAAAATCGAATGCAAACGCGCAAAGCCGAGAATCCGCCATTCCCGCGCAGAGGGAATGACTATTCGTTAGGTGCCCATCAACCTCGCTGAGCATTGCATTCACACCGCTCTATAGCTTCTCTCTCTCGTTTTCCACTGTGTCCCCGTGTCTCTTTGGAAAGTCTTCAGCTCACGCCTCGAACACCTCTAACACATCTTTGAGCGATGCACCGATGATGGTTGGTACTACCCCAAGCTCATCTACGTTACTGCTAATCCTGTTTACCCATAATGTGGTATACCCATACCAGGTTGCAGCGCATGCGTCCCAGCAGTTGCTGGACACGAACAAAATTTCGCTCGCCTTCAAACCCAAGGCCGAGGGCCCCAGCGCATACACCTCGGGCGCAGTCTTGAACTTGCGCACCGCGTCTGCGCTCAGCACCGGTGCGAGCAAGCCGTCAAATCCCGCGCTGCTCACCGCGGCCGCCAGCATGTCCGGGCTGCCATTACTCAAAATGCCCGCGGGCACGCCGCGCGCCTTGAGCGACTGCAGCACGGCCTGGTTCTCGGCAAACGGCGTAAGCTGGTTGTACGCCGCCATCAAACGCCCTTCCACATCGGCCGCCAGCGGCAGGTGCAGCGACTTGCAGGCATAGCGCAGCGCGTCGCACGTGACCTGCCAGAACGGCACGTAGTACTCACTGTTAGGGCCGCTTTGCGTGCGAAGCCGCGTGTACTCGATCTGCTTGTCGCGCCACAACGCCGCCAGCGCCGCGCCTTGCCCCGGGAACGACTCCTCGGCCAGTACACGCACGCTGTACACGTCAAACAGCGTGCCGTAGGCATCAAACAGAACCGCTTTGGGGCGAATGGCAACACTCGTCATGCACACACTATAAGCATTAATCCATTCACTAAAACCCCTAAAACCGCACTTGATTTTTGACAGTTTTCCACCTAATGTGCCCGCATGGATCGCCTCAAGCAAATTGAAACCTTCGTGGCGGTGGCCACCAAAGGCAGCCTGACGGCGGCCGCCAACGCCGAGGGCGTGGCCCCGGCCATCATCGGCCGCAGACTGGACGCGCTGGAAGAGCGGCTGGGGGTCAAGCTGCTGGTCCGCACCACACGCAAAATCACCCTGACCACCGAAGGCAGTGCCTACCTTGAGAACTGCCAGCGCGTGCTAGCCGAACTTGCAGAGGCCGAGGCCAGCGTGGCCGCGGGCGGCGTGAAGGCGGCTGGCCACCTGCGAGTGACGGCGCCCGCCGGCTTTGGCCGCAAGCATGTGGCCGGCCTGGTGCCGCAATTCGTGCGCCAGCACCCCGACGTGACCGTGTCCATCGATCTGTCCGACCGCATCGTCGATCTGGTGAACGAGGGCTTTGACTGCGCGGTGCGCGTGGGCGATTTGCCCGACTCGTCGCTCGTCAGCCTGCGGCTGGCCGACAACCGCCGCGTGTGCGTGACCACGCCCGAATACATCAAGCGCCACGGCGCACCAAAAACCCCGCAAGACCTCGCTCACCACAACTGCCTGGCCTTCTCATCGGTGGCCAGCCAACCGCGCGGCTGGGTATTTCGCGCCGCGCCTGCGTCACAGGAGCTGCTGCACACCCGCGTGAGCGGCAACATGGACTGCACCGACGGCCAGGTGCTGCTGGACTGGTGCCGCGCCGGGCTGGGCATAGCGTGGCGCAGCTGGTGGGAGGTGGGCACTGCCGTGCAGCGCGGCGAACTCGTCACCGTGCTCGATGACCACGCCGCACCGCCCAACGCCATCTACGCCGTGTTTGCGCAGCGCAAACACATGCCCCTGCGCGTGCGACTGTGGATCGACTACCTCAAGGCGACGTATGGCAATGCGCAGTACTGGGAGGGGTGAGCTGCGGATCTAGGGTCGACTTCTCCATGCACTACACGGATTGATCGCAACCTTCAAACCTGTATGCCGCGTCTACCCTCTCGCAGCGAATTCAATATCAAACCTTATCGGAAACGGCCCGTGATGCACAGGCGCGCGAGGGTTAAGTGAGACGAAACAAATCTAATACTTAGCACTGTATAGTGCATCTTTTGTTTATAGAAAAGCAGAAACGTGCATTTAGTGCATAGAGTATCGATTCAGGTGTTCTTGCTGCCAGGATTGCAAGCACGCTGCAGAAAGGTTCGCCGCCTACTCGTGGCCTCCGTCTTCGCGCCGCCCTAAGGCCTGCTTCAACTGCGACTGCTGCTGCCGGCGCTCGGCCTTGCGGCTTTTTTGATGCGTTCCCGCTTTGCGCCGGGCGGCATGCGCCACCAGCGGATTTCGTGGCTTGCTGGCTTGGAGCTTCAACACCTTGGCTTTGCGGTTTTTCATGGTTTGAGCGATGCATTTGCGCTGCGGCGCGAGATGGGCGCATTGAGGCCGTCCGTACAATGTGCTTATTGACTCCATAAGATACACACAATCCGTCACTCACGCAGATCAGGTTTTACATGCTCGAGTTCAAACAGCGGCTGGCCGACATGCTGCAACACTGTGCGCAAGATTTGTGCGCCGGCACTGGCGTGAGTACGCCCACAGTGACGCTGGAGCGGCCCAAGCAGGCCGACCATGGTGACGTGGCCACCAACCTGGCCATGCAACTTGCCAAGCCCCTAAAGCGCAACCCGCGCGAGCTTGCCGGCGACATCATCGCGCGCGTCAGCGCAGACGCCGCATTGGGCACGCTGCTGGCCAGGGCTGAGGTGGCCGGCCCGGGCTTCATCAACTTTCATGCGTCGGCCGCCGCCAAGCAAAGCATTGCCAAACAAATTTTGCGGCAAGGCGCCGCGTTTGGCACGAGCGGCGCGGGTGCTGGAAAAAAAGTAATGGTGGAGTTTGTCAGTGCCAATCCTACCGGCCCGCTGCACGTGGGCCATGGGCGGCAGGCGGCGCTGGGTGATGCGCTGGCCGCGTTGCTGCAAACCCAAGGCCTGGCCGTGACGCGCGAGTTCTACTACAACGACGCCGGTGCGCAGATCAACAACCTGGCGCTTTCGGTACAGGCGCGCTGCAAGGGGCTCAAGCCCGGAGACGCCGGCTGGCCCGAGAGTGCCTACAACGGCGAGTACATCGCTGACATTGCCGCGGACTTCCTCGCCCGGCAAACCGTGCAGGCCGACGACCGCGCCTTCACCGCCAGCGGCGACGCCGACGACATCGACTCGATCCGCCAGTTTGCCGTGGCCTACCTGCGGCACGAGCAGGACCTGGATCTCAAAGCGTTTGCGGTGAAGTTCGATCATTACTACCTAGAGTCCTCGCTATACACCGAGGGCCGCGTAGAGGCCGCAGTGGCTGCGCTCAAGGCGGGCGGCCATACGTTTGAGCAAGACGGTGCGCTGTGGCTCAAGACCACGGATTACGGCGACGACAAAGACCGCGTCATGCGCAAAAGCGAAGGCAGCTATACCTACTTCGTGCCAGACGTGGCTTACCACGTCACCAAATGGCAGCGCGGCTTCGGGCAGGTGATCAATGTGCAGGGCACCGACCACCACGGCACCATCGCGCGGGTACGCGCCGGGCTGCAAGCAGTGAATATGGGCATCCCCAAGGGCTATCCGGACTACGTGCTGCACAAGATGGTGCGCGTGGTGCGCGGCGGCGAGGAGGTCAAGCTGTCCAAACGCGCGGGCGATTATGTGACGCTGCGCGATCTCATCACCTGGTGTGGCGAGAACAAGGAAGCGGGTACGACCGACATGGTGCGAGGCAAGGATGCGGTACGCTTTTTCCTCATCAGCCGCAAGGCCGACACTGAATTCACCTTCGACATCGACCTGGCGCTCAAGCAAAACGACGAAAATCCAGTGTACTACGTTCAGTACGCCTATGCCCGTGCATGCTCAATGATCAGTCAAGGCAATATACCTATGGATGTAATAGCCCGGGCTGATTTAGCTTGCCTCACAGCACCGAGCGAGCTGTCGTTGCTGGCACTGCTGGCCGAATACCCGGCCATGCTGGAGCGAGCAGCCCGGGAGCTGTCGCCACACGACGTGGCGTTTTACGTGCGCGATCTGGCCAGCTCGTTTCACACCTTTTACAACGCTGAGCGTGTACTTGTGGACGATGCCGTACTGCGCGATGCTCGGCTTGCCTTAGTATGCGCGGTGCGGCAGGTGCTGGCCAACGGCCTGCAGGTACTCGGCGTCAGTGCGCCGCAACGGATGTAGGCAACAGGATTTATGGCAACACTCAACACCCAACGCGGCGGCACGCTGCAAGGCATCATCATCGGGCTGCTCATTGGCCTGGGCATTGCGCTGGCCGTGGCCATCTACGTCACCAAAGTGCCCGTGCCCTTCCTGCAGAAGGTGACCCCCGCGTCGCAAACCAAGCCCGAGGACGAGGCCAAGCGCAACAAAGACTGGGACCCGAATGCGCCGCTGTACGGCAAGAACGCGCCACCGGTGACCGCGAAGGAACCGCCCCCCACGACATCCACGACGCCCTCCGGCACCGCGCCTGCTGCCAAGTCTGTCGCAGGCAGTGACCCGATTGCCGTGATCGCGGCCAAGGAAACGCCCGCCGTCAAGCCTGCAGCCGCAAAGCCGCAGGCCGAGCCCAACGTGGCCAAGCCGGGAGACCCGTGGATGTACTTCCTGCAAGCTGGCGCCTACCGCGAACAAGCCCAGGCCGAGCAGCAGCGTGCCAAGCTGGCCATGCTGGGCTTTGAGGCGCGCATCACTGAGCGCGAGCAAAACGGCATCCCGATGTACCGCGTGCGCATGGGGCCGTACAACACACTGGACGATATCAACCGCGCCAAGGAAAAGCTGGAGACGCAAAGCATCGAAGGGGCCATCGTCCGCGTGCCTCGATAGGCAAACGCTGTTTTTACACACTTTATACGCATAATCCCTCATCATCGTTACTCACGCTTGTCAGCAAAGCGGTACCGACGAGCGTTTTGACCTCATCGCATTGAACCAAGTTGTGCAAATTCCATCGCAAGCCAATATGAAAAAGAGAACCCTGCTTTCCTTGTTCACCGCAGCGCTGGCCGCAGGCACGCTGGCGCTCACAGCACAATCGCCCGCCGACGCACAGCAACAACCCCTGGCTGGCCGCGACTTCCGCATCCTGCAAAAGCAGCAAGCGACCGAAGCCAACGGCAAGATCGAAGTCATCGAGTTCTTCTGGTACGGCTGCAACCATTGCTTTGAATTCGAGCCCACGCTCGAAAGCTGGATCAAGAACGCACCGAAAGACGTGGTGGTGCGCCGCGTACCGGTGGCCTTCCGCGACGACCTCGTGCCGCATCAGCGCATGTTCTACACGCTGGAGGCGCTGGGCAAGGTTGAGACTCACCACCAGCGCTTTTTCAACGCATTGCACGTCGAGCGCAAGCGCATTCTCACCGCTGGCGAGCTGGCCG
>CAYSMM010000129.1:0-1933 GCA_964432095.1 uncultured Burkholderiaceae bacterium
GCTCGTCGCGGTTGAACTGCATGAATACGTTGTTCCAGATCTCGATGTAGCGGTCACCGTCTTGCTCGGGTGACCCGGGCGGGCCGCCGGCTACGTCGGGCCCGTGGTCGTAAAAAATCTCGCTGCACGGCCCGCAGGGCCCGGTGTCGGCCATTTGCCAGAAGTTGTCGCTCGCGTAACGCGCACCTTTGTTGTCACCGATGCGCACGACACGCTCGGGCGGCAGACCGATGTCCTTCGTCCAGATGTCGTAGGCCTCGTCGTCCTCGATGTACACCGTGGCCCACAGCTTGTCGGCCGGCAGCTTGTAGTGCACCGTCAGCAACTCCCACGCATACTTCAAGGCGTCGCGCTTGAAATAGTCACCAAAGCTGAAGTTGCCCAGCATCTCGAAAAACGTGTGGTGACGAGCGGTATAGCCGACATTCTCCAAATCGTTGTGCTTGCCACCCGCGCGCACACTGCGCTGCGCACTCGTAGCGCGCGTGTAGGCCCGCTTGTCGGTGCCCAAAAACACGTCTTTGAACTGCACCATGCCGCTATTGACGAACAAGAGCGTAGGGTCGTTGGCCGGAATCAGCGACGAACTCGCCACAATCGTGTGGCCTTTCGATTCAAAGTACTTAAGAAAGGTAGAGCGGATCTCGGCGGCTTTCATGGATCTGTACGTAGCTGGCTTTGTGGTGTCGAGTTGCCTCGTGGCTGAGGACATCGATTGAACACAGCTAAGGTATTGATTGAACAACAGTTTTTGATTATATGCGGCGCACATCGAGTGGACTCAACGCAAACTGATTCTGCGGCCTGAGCAAGGTGCCGCTTTCCGGCGTAAAGTGATAAGTTGGAGAACGCCATGGACATGAAAACCTCACCGCTTGCGTTGCTCAAAGACGCAAGCCTTTTGAAAACCGATGCTTACCTCAATGGCCAGTGGGTCAGCAGCGAGTCACTGTTTGACGTACACGACCCTGCCACGGGCCGCAAGCTTGCAAGCGTGGCCAACCTCGGCGCTGCGCACGCTGAGCAGGCGATAGCTGCGGCCAACGCCGCACTGCCGGGTTGGCGCAACAAAACCGCCAAGGAGCGCCACGCCGCGCTGATGAGGTGGTTCCGCCTGTTGATGGATCACACCGACGACCTTGCGCGCATCCTCACTGCCGAACAAGGCAAACCGTACGCCGAGGCCAAGGGTGAGATTGCCTATGGCGCAAGTTTTGTCGAGTGGTTTGCCGAAGAGGCCAAGCGTGTGTCCGGCGAAACCGTGCCGCAGTTCGACAATAGCCGCCGCCTGATGGTGATCAAGCAAGCCATAGGCGTATGCGCGGCCATTACGCCGTGGAATTTTCCGCTGGCCATGATTACGCGTAAGGTTGCCCCCGCCATTGCTGCGGGCTGCACCGTGATCATCAAGCCCGCCGAGCAAACGCCGCTGACGGCACTTGCAGCGGCAGAGCTGGCGCAGCGCGCGGGCATTCCCCCAGGCGTCATCAATGTGCTGTGTGCCGATAGCGCCAACAGCATTGCCATCGGCAAGGTGCTGTGCTCAAGCGACGTGGTGCGGCATTTGAGTTTTACCGGCTCCACCGAGGTAGGCCGCATTCTGATGGCGCAGTCCGCGCCCACGGTGAAAAAGCTGTCACTGGAGCTGGGCGGCAACGCGCCCTTCATCGTGTTTGACGATGCAGACCTCGACAGCGCTGTTGAGGGCGCAATGGCCAGCAAATACCGCAACGCGGGCCAAACCTGTGTGTGCGCCAATCGTATTTACGCGCAAGCCAGCGTGTATGACGCCTTCGTGGCCAAGCTGGCCAGTAGGGCCCAAGCCTTACGCGTCGGTAACGGCTTTGACGACGGCGTCGCGCAAGGCCCGCTGATCGACGACGCGGCCGTGCGCAAAGACGAGGACCACGTGGCCGACGCCGTCAGCAAAGGC
>CAYSMM010000129.1:1943-6858 GCA_964432095.1 uncultured Burkholderiaceae bacterium
TTCTTTGAGCCCACCGTGCTGGCCGACGTGACGCCAGCCATGCGCTTGTCGCGCGAGGAGACCTTCGGCCCCGTGGCGCCGGTATTCAAGTTCAGCACCGAGGCCGACGCGATTGCGCTGGCCAACGACACTGAGTTCGGACTGGCGAGCTACTTTTACAGCCGCGATGTGGGGCGCATCTTCCGCGTAGCCGAGTCGTTGGAGTACGGCATGGTCGGCATCAACACCGGCTTGATCTCCGCTGAACACGTACCATTTGGCGGCGTCAAGCAAAGCGGGCTGGGCCGCGAAGGCTCGCGTCACGGCATGGAGGAATACGTGGAGATGAAGTACCTGTGCCTGGGTGACATTCAAAAGTAGAGCCAAAGTATCTCGATACTGTTATGACTATACAGCCGTTACTGCCAACTTGGTGAGAGAGATAGGCAATATACACATCTGTGTACATCATCAATACGTAGGATATCAAGCAGTCCACTGCCGCCCAGTGTCGCGCAGGCGTACATGCCACAGCAAACGCGCCAGTGCACTGCGGTATGGCGCGCAGCGCGCAGCGATTGCCGCAGCCTCATTGGCCGATGGCCGTGCTCGCAGCGCAAGCACGCCCTGCAGTGCTTGAAGCAGCGCCACATCGTTGGCAGGCCACACGTCAGCGCGGCACAGCGCAATGATGAGATAGACATTCGCCGTCCACGGCCCAATGCCACGTAAGGCTGTCAGCGTGTGCAGCACCTGCTCGTCATCCGCACGGCTCAACGCAGCGAGGTTGACGGATCCGTCGCTATACGCAGCTGCCAGCGCGAGTAAGGCCGATTGTTTGGGCCGCGTCACGCCGGCACGGCCCAAGCCGTCGGCACCCAGGGCCAGCAGCGCGCCGGGCTCAACCGAACCCGCAGTTGCGACACGCACACGCGCAAACACCGCATTGGCGGACGCCAGAGAAACCTGTTGCTCAATGATGATTTGCGCCAGCGTGGCAAAGCCGGGGGTGCGCTGCCAGAACGGCGGCACACCATAGCGCGCAAGCGCCGCGCCAACCCATGGCTCGTGGGCAGCGAGGCGGATCAGCGCTTGGCTGACGTCAGCTGCAGTCAGTGTGGAAACACGATCAACAGGAACGTGAGAGCGCTTCATTACTTAAGCAAAGCCGGTACGCGGGCGATTGCTGCAGTCAACCAAACCGATCGAGTGCCAGGCCGAATGGATCTGCGCCCAGCAACCCACCGTAAGCCGACAGCCGGAAATGCAGCCGCAATAGTACAAACAGGGAGCCGAAGCTCCCTGTGCGGACCGGCTCGAGGCCGGCAGTCTTGAGCGAAGAACGCGATTAGGCTTTAGTAGCCGCCGTAGCCGCCGCCATCACGACGGCCGCCGCCGTATCCACCACCACCGCCGCCACCGCGACGGAAGCCGCCACCGCCACCACCGGCTTCACGAGGTTGCGCCTCGTTCACACGCAGCGGGCGGCCTTTGAGGTCGCGGCCGTTCATGGCGTTGATTGCCGCTTGTCCCTGCTCTGCATTGGGCATTTCGACGAAGCCAAAACCTCTGGATTTGCCCGTCATCTTGTCCATGATCACCTGCGCTGAGCTGACCTCACCGTAAGCCGCGAAGGCCGTTTTCAAGTCGTCGGTGGTCACGCCCCACGACAAATTCCCTACATACAAGTTCATCCAGAAGTCCTATCAAAAAGAAACGTTAGTCGCGGAAATAGGTTCCGCACCCAAGAATGTACGCGATATTGATGAAAAAACGCCAGTCCTTTCGGCAACCGCAAGCCGGGTGAAACCCTATAATCACGTAAGCTTGCGGGCGTCGTTCAATGGTAGGACCTGAGCTTCCCAAGCTCAAGACGTGGGTTCGATTCCCATCGCCCGCTCCACATCACTTCCTTCAGCGCGAGCATTGCGCTGCAAAATCAAAATCATTGAGCCGTATGCTGCGCCACACCGTGGCGCCATCAATGTTTCCAGTGGCATGAATACAACAAACCCGCAAAACATGCAAGCCGATACCGAGCAAAACCGGCGTGAAATCCGCAGCTACGTGCGCCGCGCCGGCCGCCTGGGCGGCGGGCAGGCCAAGGCGCTGGCTGAACTCGGCCCGAAGTTCGTGCTGCCTTACTGCGAATCCCCGCTCGACTTCGAGGCGGCCTTTGGCAATGCCAACCCCGTGGCGCTGGAAATCGGCTTTGGCATGGGCGAGACGACAGCCACCATCGCGCAGGCCATGCCGCAGCACAACTTTTTGGGGGTAGAGGTGCACACGCCGGGCGTGGGATCGCTGCTCAAGCACATCGGCGAGCGCTCGCTCACCAACGTACGCATCGTCGAGCATGATGCCGTGCAAGTGCTGCGCCACATGATTGCGCCAGACTCGCTAGCGGGCGTGCACATCTTCTTCCCCGACCCGTGGCACAAGAAGCGTCATCACAAGCGCCGCCTAGTGCAGCCCGCGTTCGTAGACTTGCTTGTCTCACGCCTGCGCACCGGTGGATATGTGCATTTCGCTACAGACTGGCACGAGTATGCTAATCAAGCGTTAGAAGTACTAGCCAGCAACAGTTTTATAGTCAATACAGTATCTAGTGAAGTTTCAGTTGATGGTTTTGCTCCCAGGCCCGAATACCGGCCTGTCACCAAGTTCGAACAGCGTGGCCTGCGGCTCGGGCATGGAGTATGGGATCTGGTGTTCAAGCGGCGCTAGCACACATCAGACACAGCCTGCGCTGTGGCACAAGATCGATACCAGCGAACAAGTTTGGCGAGCAGGTGCCAGCGAAGTTAGGGATCCGGCAGTAAACCGAACTGATTTGGATCTGAGTAAAGATCGATGAGTGAGGGTACAAAACTGGCTGTACACCACACTCAAGAGGGCTCAGGCCTTCCACACCACCCAGCCGGTGTACGCCGTCAGCAGCACCAGGCCCCCAAACACAATGCGGTACCAAGCGAAGACGGTGAAGTCGTGCGTGGAAACATACCGAATCAGCCAGCGGATGCACAGCAGCGCACTGACGAACGCAAACACGCCGCCCACGGTAAACATGTGCAGGTCGGCCGTGCTCATCAGCTCACGCTGCTTCCACAGTGAGTAAATCCCGGCGCCGATGAGAGTCGGGATACCGAGATAGAAGCTGAACTCGGTGGCGCATTTGCGCGAAAAGCCAAAAATCATGGCGCCGATGATGGTGGCACCACTGCGACTGGTGCCAGGAATCAGCGCAAAGCATTGCACCAAGCCCACCATCAGCGCATCGAGCGCGCTCATGTCGTCCACCGTTTCCACACGCGCATGGCGGCTGCCTTCAAGATCACGCTCGCCATAGGCGCGCTTGTGCCGCGCCTCCACCCACAGGATGATGAAGCCGCCAACCACAAATGCCAGCGCAACCGGCACCGGGTGAAACAAATGCTGCTTGATCAAGCTACCCAGCGCCAGCCCAAACACCACCGCTGGCAAGAACGCAAGCACCAGGTTGCGTGCAAAGCGGTTGGCCACGGGGTCGCGCCCCAGCCCCACGACCGTACCGAAGAGTTTTTTGCGGTATTCCCAGATCACCGCGAACATCGCGCCGGTTTGAATCGCAATCTCAAACACCTTGACCTTCTCGCCGGTGAAGTTGAGCAGCGAGGCTGCCAGGATCAAGTGCCCGGTAGACGAGATCGGCAAGAACTCGGTGAGCCCTTCGACGATGCCCATGATTGCGGCTTTGATGAGGAGCAGTGGATCCAAGAGACACTTTCGGCTGTTCAGATGCGAAAACGGCCCGCTTGATCGCGAGCCGCTAGTAATCATACCGGGTGCATGCAGCGACGCGGCAGCTTTGTGCCCTACTTCTTTTGCTCCGGGTTGAGCGTCAGTGCTAGTCCGCCAGGTGTCACCTTGAAATCACCGGGCAGCCATTTAGTGCCGGCCTTTTTCAAATCTTCCTCGGTGAACTTGTATATCGTGTAGTCGTTGAGCATTTGCTCGATCAGATACTGCCCGAGCTTGTTGACGTTGATCAGCTTCTCAGCGCCGCTGCCAAGGCCAGAGATGTCCAGCGAGTTGACGCGCGGGCTGACGAGCCGGATGGAATTGTCGCTTGGTTCAAAGCGCAAGCCGCTGTCCATGCTCAGCTTGCCGGTGAATTTGCGGCTGAGCAAACGCGGCGCAACAGACAAGTCGAGATCGGTGCCGATGCGGTTTTGCTCGGGCATCAGGCGCAGCTTGGGCGTGGAGGCGGTCACGTCAAACACCTCGGCAAAGCGGCTATTGAACGGAAACTGCTTGCCTACTGCACTTTCTATACGGTCCAGCGGCACGTTGAGCGTACGCGGCCCGAGCAAATCACTCACGCTGGCACAGCCTACTGCCAGTAGCAAGGTGCCGGTCGCTAGTGCAAGCCAGCCGCGGCGCAGTATCAATGACGTGGTGTTGGGTTTGGACATTTCTTTCTCCTTTGCTTTGATGGGGCCTTCCACTACGCAACATTAATCAACATGATGCAACCCACAACGTAAACGGGCGCATTGCCGGTGACACGTCCGCTCTTAGCGATTCAGCATGTCCGGTTACGTGTACTTACCTCTGTAGCATAAATTGCTAGGAATTCATGCTGTGCAAGTGGATGGTGCGGTTGTCCAGCAACTAGCAGTGTCAAATAATGCGCATGCAGCCAAGATTCATTGGCATGCCGGCGTCGCCATAACGTGCGCTACAACACTATAGGAGCAGCTTTATATGTTGAACTGTATTTCCAGCGCGTCCACCAGCCACAAGCTGTACGGGTGTGCGCATACCGCAATGGGCAGATTGTTGCTAGCGGGGCTTTGCAGCCTGCCGTTGGCAACAATGGCTCAACACACTGTGAGCGAGGATAAGCGTCAAAAGCTGGAGGCAGAACTTCAGCAATGGAACACTACGCTACCGA
>CAYSMM010000130.1:0-6838 GCA_964432095.1 uncultured Burkholderiaceae bacterium
CCCAGCTATTCGTGTCGCCGCCCACGACGTCGGTCTGGAACGCATCGGCCATCTGGCCCAGGTTGCGCTGCAGTTTCACCTCGTCGGGCATGCCGATGCCGTTTTTCTTGGCCTCGGCAGTATTCACCACGCTGTCGATGGCGAGCTTCAAGCGGCGCTTTTCAAGCTCCTCGTTGATCAGACCATCGCGCGCCTTGACGTAAGCTATTGCGCTGTCGGGGTTGGCCACGCAATCTTTCACACTCTTGCACAAGCCGCGCAAAAAGCCTTTGACCGCGTTGGGGTTCTTCTCGGCATAGTCGGTGTTGACGATCACCACGTTGCTGTACAAATCCACGCCGTGCTTAGGGTAGGGCATGACGTTGATCTCGTCTTCCTTGGCGCCGCGCGCAATCAGGTTGAGCAGCGAGGTGAAGTAAAAGCCCGTGATCGCATCCACGTCGCCCTTGACCAGCATCGTCTCGCGCAGCGGCGGATCCATGCTTTGCCAGCTCACCTTCGCCAGGTCGATCTTGTTGGCCTTGGCAAAAATCGGGAAGGCTTTGCGCCCGGCGTCGAACACCGGGGCGCCCATCTTCTTGCCCATCAGGTCGGCAGGTTTGTTGATGGCGGTTTTCTTCATGCTGAACACCGCCGCAGGCGTGGCGCTGTACAGCAGGAAGCACGCCTGCACTTTTGCGTTGGGGTTGTTGCCCAGAAACTCCATGACGGCTGACAAGTCGGCAAAGCCCATGTCATAGGCGCCGCTGGCCACGCGGCCCACGGTGCCGGCCGATCCGTTACCGGCATCGATGCTCACGTCCACGCCCTCGGCGGCGTAATGGCCCTTGGCCGCGCCAGTGAGAAATAACGCCGACGGGCCTTCAAAGCGCCAGTCGAGCTGAAACTTGAGTTTGGTGGCGGCCTGCGCAAATGCAGCGGGCGCGGCGGCGGCGGCAGAAGCTGCGGCCAGGGCTTTGAGGGCTGAGCGACGGTCCATGGTGGGTTCTCCTTGAGCAAATGAATCCGTAAATTCTTCAAATCTGTCTCAGCACATGCTATGCCAAGCGCCGGGGCTTTCCCATCGGGCTTACGAGCAAGCACAAACCGCATTCAGCCATAGCTACGAAATTGCATTAAGGGGCCGCTGAAGAAGTCTGGCGAGCGGGTGCAAGGCAAGGAACGGGGGCCCACGAGGAACCGGAGCTTACTAGATGTAAGTGAGGATTCCGAGTGGGCTGTGACGCCGCATTGCACCCGCGCAGCCACTTATTCAGCGGCTTCGCAACTGTGCCACTACCGCCAGTGCAATCACCTCCGGCTCCTTGCCGACCACTCCCGCCAGGCCGATCGGGCAGGTGATGTGATCGAGCTCCGCCTCGCCATAACCGCGTTCGCGCAGCCGCGCCCTGAACGTTGCCCACTTGGTGCGGCTGCCAATCAGGCCGATGAACGGCAAATCGCCTTGCGCACGCTGGCGTGCGAGACAGGCGGCGACGATCTCCAGGTCTTCGGCATGGCTGAAGCTCATCACCAGCACCTGGCTGCCCGCGGGCACATCGGCCACGCCACGCTGCACCGGGTTTGAATACTCTGCCTGCACATTGAGGGGCAAGGCTTGGGGAAACACCGCGTCGCGGCTGTCTTGCCACAATACGCGGCACGGCAGGCTGCCCAGCAACTGCACTATCGCCTGTCCCACATGGCCGCCGCCGAATAACGACACATGCCAGCGTGGCGGTTGCAACACGAGCCTCGGTTCAAGTGCCGAGGGCACCTCAAACGCTTGGCCCTGCGCCAGCGCCGCCAACGCCTCTGCGGGCCAGCGTGCACCTTGGGGCAGCGCCTCAAATGCCAGATGCACCACCCCGCCGCAGCACTGCCCCAGGCTGGGGCCCAGCGGGTAACGATGAAGAGTCGGCCCTGCCGTGCTCGCCAGCTGTGCGCGCGCCTGCTCGATGGCCTGCCATTCGAGTTGACCCCCGCCGATGGTGCCCACCACCGACGCGCGACCCACCGCCATCCAGGTGCCCGCCTCGCGCGGCACCGAGCCTTGCGCCTGCGCCACCCGCACCAGTACGTGCGGCGCAAGAGCGCTTGCCGCGGCAAGTTGCTCAAGCAACCTCAACATGCAGGCCTTTTATACGATGTGTGGCGGTGATCGAAGCGCTTATACTCAATGCTCTATATTGCCTTTTCTGGTAATGATTATTAGATTGTGGCAGCGTACTCATTGAAGTATAAAAGTTGTGCTTCAGTGTGGGCGCAACGCAAGCTTTGCTGCTTCACACGCCAGCAAAATGCGCTCGGGTGTAGCGGGCGCGTCGAGCTGCACCGGCACCTTGTGGTCTGCTGCCGCGCTGACCGCATCCTTGATGGCGAAGAACGTCGACAGCGCCAGCATCAGCGGCGGCTCACCCACCGCCTTGCTGCGATAGGGCGTGGGCTTGACGTTCTCGCCCTCGAACAGCGACACCTTGAAATGCTCGGGCACGTCGCTGGCCACCGGAATTTTGTAGGTGGACGGCCCATGCGTCAGCAGCTTGCCGTGCTTGTCCCACACGCATTGCTCCATCGTCAGCCAGCCCATGCCCTGCACATAGGCGCCCTCGATCTGACCGATGTCGATGGCCGGGTTGATGCTGCGGCCCACGTCGTGCACGATATCCACCGCCTTCAACCACCACTCGCCGGTGCGGGTATCGATCTCCACCTCGCTGACCGATGCGCCATAGCAAAAGTAGTAAAACGCGCGACCTTGCAGTGTGGCGAAGTCGTATTTGATCTCAGGCGTGCGATAAAACCCGGTGCTCGACAGGCTCACGCGGTCCAGCCAGGCCTGCTTGACAAGCGCCTCCCATGTCACCGATTCGTCGCCACAGCGCGCATGGCCCTGCGCCCATTGCACCTCGGCAGCATTGCAGCCAAGCATGCGTGCGGCGACCTCGCTCAAGCGGGCACGCAAGGTGTCGCAGGCATTGTTGATTGCCGCGCCGTTGAGGTCTGCGCCGCTGGAGGCGGCTGTGGCCGACGCGTTGGGCACCTTTTGTGTATCGCTGGCGGTTACGCGCACATGCTTGAGCGTCACGCCCAGTGCGTCTGCAGCCACCTGCTGCATCTTCACGTTGAGCCCCTGGCCCATCTCGGTCCCGCCGTGGTTCACGCTCACCGTGCCATCCTGATAAATATTCACCAACGCACCCGCCTGGTTCAGCATCGTCGCGGTGAAGCTGATGCCGAATTTCAGCGGCGCAATCGCCAGCCCGCGCTTGCGGTATGCACTCCTGGCGTTGAACGCCGCCACCTCGGCACGCCGCGCGGCATAGTTGCTCTGGCGCTCCACCTGCGCCAGCACTTTGTCGGCTATGAAGTCCTCGATGGGTTGGCCATATTGTGTGGTCATGCTTTGCGCATCGCCACTGACTGCAGGGTCGCAGTACAGATTGATGCGCCGCACCTCCAATGGATCTTTGCCCAGGTGCTTGGCAATCGCCTCGATCACCGTCTCGATGCCAAACATGCCCTGCGGCCCGCCAAAGCCGCGGAATGCGGTAGCGCTTTGCATATGGGTTTTGCAGCGGTGGCTGATGATGGACAGGTTGGGCAGGTAGTAGCAGTTGTCGATGTGCAGCACCGCGCGGTCGTTCACGGGGCCGGAGAAGTCGGTGGAATAGCCGCAGCGCGACGCAAGCACGAAGTCCACGCCGTCAATGCGGCCGCTGTCGTCAAAGCCCACCTGGTAGTCGATGCGGAAGTCGTGCCGCTTGCCGGTGATCATCATGTCGTCGTCGCGGTTGACGCGCAGCTTCACGGGCAGTTTGAGCTTGAACGCTGCCAGCGCCGCGCTTTGCGAAAAGATGCTGGCGTTGCCCTCCTTGCCACCAAAGCCGCCGCCCATGCGCCGGCAAATCACTTCCACGTCCTTGGTGCCGAGCTTCAAGGCTGCTGCGGCCTCGCGCTGATTGCCGTCGGGGTGTTGCGTGCTCACATACAGCGTGAGTTGGCCGTCTTCACGCGGCACGGCGTAAGTGATCTGCCCTTCGAGGTAAAACTGCTCCTGCTGTCCACACTCGGTGCGGCCGCTCAGGCGGTGCCGGGCGTTGGCGATGGCGGTACGCGCATCGCCGCGCTGGATGCCCTTGGCCGGCATCACAAAGCTCTGCGCGGCCAGCGCGTCATCGATCGTTAAGATCGCCGGCAACTCATCGAAGCGGATGTACTCTGCGCTCGAGGCTTTCTTCGCGGCCTCGCGCGCCGTGCGCATGTCCTTAGCCACCACCACGGCCACCGCCTGGCCCACGAACATCAGCTCTCCCGTAGCCAGGAATGGGTCGTCATGAATGATGGGGCCGCAGTTGTTTTCGCCCGGGATGTCGGTGGCATCAAACACCGCCACCACGCCGGGCAGTGCTGCAATCTTTGCCTTGTCCACGCCATGCAACTTGGCATGCGCCACAGGCGAGGTCACCAGCGCCGCATACAGGGTGCCACGCAACTCGGCAATGTCGTCGGTATACACCGCCTCACCGCTCACATGCAGGTGCGCGCTTTCGTGCGGGTGCTCTTTGCCTTGCTCGCCAACGGCCAGCAGCGCGTTCAGTGGAATGGGCGCATTCATACGGCGGCCTCCTCTTGGGACTCATGGCGTGTGGGCGCTTCCTCGACAAACTGCATCACCAGGTTGCGCGCCACGAGCGCGCGATACGTCCACGTCGCGCGTAAGCCATCACGCGCCGCAAAACTCTCGGCGATTGCGGCGTCCACGTCGGCCGTGCGCACATCGTGCGGTGCCTTGCCCTCGATCACCGCCTCGATCTTGGGTGCACGGCACGGCGACGGCGCCACGCCGTTGTAGGCCACGCGTACCTGTTTGAGCTTGCCCTCCTCGTTGAGCAGGTAGCTCATGGCGCAGCACACCGCCGAGATGTCCTGATCGAACCGCTTGCTTACCTTGTGCGCACGAAACACGGCCTTGCCTGGCTTGGGCACCTCGATCGCCTCGATGAACTCGCCGGCTTGCAGCACGCTGCGCTTCATGCCGGTGTAAAACGCGCCCAGCGGCGCCATGCGTGCCTTCTGGCCGGCGCGCAAATGCAACACAGCGCCTAACGCCATCAGGCATGGCATGCTGTCGCCTATCGGGCTGCCATTGGCAATGTTGCCGGCAAGCGTGGCCGTGCTGCGGATAGGTGGGCTGCCAAAGCGGCGCAGCACCTCGCCAAACTCGGGCACCTGCTCGCGCATCAGCGCCTCTACGCGCAGCAAATCCGCCATTGCGCCAATCTTCCATGTCGGCCCGGTGTCCTTGATCTCGCGCAGCTCGGCCACGTCGCCCAGGTAGATGATGTGGTCAGGGTGCTTGAACTGCTTGTTCACCTGCAAGCCAAACTCGGTGCTTCCGGCCAGCAAGTACGCCTGCGGATGCTTTTGCACCAGCGCGGCCAGCTCGGCCAACGTTTGCGGCGCGTAGTAGCTACTGGTGGTGTCTCGCATCAGTGGTTTGGAAGTGAGGTTGCCTTCCAGGTCATAGGGCACGTGTTTGGGCCGCCGAATGGCTTTGAGCAGCGGCAGGTCCGCAGCATCCTCCACCTTGAGCACGCTACCCTGTGTGCGGCAGGCCTCGAATGCGGCATCCACAATCGGCCGGTAGCCAGTGCAGCGGCACAGGTTGCCCGAGATCGCGTCGTTGATCTCGCCACGTGTGATGGCTTTGGGCTCGGGGTGCTGCTGGCATAGGGCGGCCATGCTCATCACAAAACCCGGCGTGCAAAAGCCGCATTGCGAGCCGTGGCAATGCACCATCGCCTGTTGCACCGGGTGCAGTGTGCCATCGGCGCGCTTGAGGCTCTCGATGGTTTTGAGCGATTTGCCGTCCAGAGTGGCCACCAGTTGCATGCAACTGTTTACCGGTTTGTACTCGATGCGCTCGCCTTTGAGCTCGCCCATCATCACGACGCAGGCCCCGCAGTCGCCCTCGGCGCAGCCCTCTTTGGTGCCGGTGCGGTGCAACTGCTCGCGCACGTAATCCAGCACGGTGGTGGTGGTGCGCGGCGCGCTGACGGTGTGAATCTGGCCGTCGAGGACGAATCGGATGGCTTGCATGGTGAAAAATGGGCGTTTGGCGAGCTGTGGAAGGGCACTGCGAGACCGCAGCGCCATGCTGCAATTGTAGGCGTCCCCTCTGCCTAGATGGGCCTACGGTTTCCACTTAAAGGGGAAAAGCTGCTGCTTCATGAAGCCAGCGGCATGTAGTCGCCCAGCACGCCGTACTTTTCTGGAAAAGGCTTGTCGGACTTCACGGCGGTGCCCAACAGGTAATCCAAAAACCCACAATGCGCGGCGTAGTTGCGGTCCAGCGCCGCCGGGTCGGAGCTGTGGTGCCAATGGTGAAAGTCGGGCGTGACGATCAGGTATTTGAGCGGTCCCCAGGGCAACTTGACATTGGAGTGATTCAGCACCGCCTGAAAGCCTACGATGATGATGTAAATATCCATCACCGCCTTGGAAAAGCCGAGCACATACAACGCGCCGAGCACCGCCACGCGCGTGGCCACCAGCTAGAACATGTGCATGCGGCTGCCGGCCATCCAGTCCAGCACGATGTAAGGCGCGCCATCCGGAAAGTCACCCACCGGCACACGGTGCCCGCCGAGCGCAGCGGTCAGCAACACCAGGCACAGCGCCGCGGGGTTGATCCCGCGGTTGCGCCTCAAAATCACGTTGGCGGCGCTGATACCACCGGCAATCAACATCGCCGCCAGCATCACCCAGCGCAGCGCCTCCACCGAATACTTCTTGCGCAACTCCGGCGTGGTGAGGTACTCAGGAAAATGAAATGCAAGCACACCCAGAAAGCACA
>CAYSMM010000131.1:0-6837 GCA_964432095.1 uncultured Burkholderiaceae bacterium
ATAGAGCACGGCCCTACAATGCCTGCAACCGTTTCCGCTGCAGCGGAATCCTGACCTGCCTGCCATGCAAACGCTCGTCGTTCAACTTCCCTCACTTCTCGGCACCGACACCAATGCGCAATGGACGCTTTGCGACGGCGTAACTCCCGCGCAAAGCGGCCAGTCGCCGCTGTCGCAGCTTGCGCTGCGCAAGGCTGCGCGCTGGGTCGGTGTGGCACCGGCCGATGTGGCCGCGGTGCTGCCCTGTGACCTGCCGCCGTTGTCTGGCAACAAGCTCGCAGCGGCCCTCAAGGGCGCGCTCGAAGACAAACTGCTGGGCGACGAAGACGACGCGATACTTGCCGCCGGCCCCGCCGTGGACGGGCGCATCAAGCAAGCCGTGGCCAGCAACCGCGAGTGGCTCGAGAAGCTGCAAGCCACCAGCAAGACGCTCAATATTGAGTGGGCCGCCATCGTGCCCGAACTGGCGCTGCTGGCCGCCAATCAGGCCTATGTGCGCGACGAGGACACCGCTTTGGTGTGCAGTGCCGACGGCCACACCTGCGCACTGCCGCTGGCTGCAGTACCGCCGGGCCAGTGGAAGCAATTGCAGATCAAACCCGAACAATGGCTGGCGCGCGCGGCGTCGAGCCCGTGGAACGCGTTGCAAGGCGAGTTTGCTTCACGCTCGGGCGCAGGCGCGCTGGGTGCCAGCCTATCGGCCGGTTGGCGTGAGGGCTGGCTCAAGCCGCTGGTTTGGGGCCTGGTGGCGCTGGCGGGCGTCAGTGTGGTCGGGGTAAATGTGAAAGCCTGGCAACTGCGCCAGCAAATCACCGAGCGCAAAGCGCAGCAAGTGGCGCTGCTCAAGCGCGTAGCGCCGAACATGGAGGCGGTGGCTGACGTGCCGCTGCTACTCAAGCGCGAGCTCACGCAACTGCGCGCGGCCACCGGGCAGCCCAACCCGTCGGACGCCGAGGCGATGATCGCTGCGCTCAACGCCAGCCTGCCGCCGGGTGACGAGTGGCAGCGTGTCGAGGTGAAGGGCGGCGAGTTGACCCTGGCGACGAGCATTCCGCCTTCGGGCACCATGCTGCAGGGCATTCAGGCACGTGGCTATAGCGCCACGGTGGACGGCGCAGGCCTGCGCATGCGGAGCACGCAATGAGTGGCGGCCACTCCACACGCATGGGGCGCGACACGGGCGCGCTAGAGCAGCGATTCAAGCGGCTATCACCCCGCGAACGCGCGATGGTGCTCATCGCCACTGTGGCGGTGATCTGCGCCATCACCTGGTGGCTGCTGCTGGCACCGGCCTTGCGCACACTGTCCGCAGCACCCAACCAGATTGCCGAGCTCGAGGTGCAACTTGCGCAAATGCGGCAATGGGCCACCGAGGCCGAGCAACTCAAGCAGGCGCCGCGCCGCACGCCGCCCTCTGACTTTGCTGGCACGGTGACGCAGCGAGTGAAGCGTGCCTTGGGCGACAGCCAGCGCGTGACAGCCCTGCCCTCTGAGGTGCGCGTCACGGTCACGACAATCGCCGCCCCGGCCCTGCTGTCCATACTGCAGGACGTGGGCGAAACCGCACAGGCTCGGGTGGACGAGCTCATCATCTCGCGTAATCCCGACGGCAGCCTGAAGGCCGATATCAAATGGGTGCCCCGCGCGGGCGCCTAGACGCGCCCCTTCAGCTTCGGCCTTTGCCCCCTGACTCATGCGTAAGCTACTGCTCACTTTTCTGGCGCTCGTTCTCACGTTTGTGCTGCTGTTGGCGTTTGCGCCTGCGTCGTGGGTGGCCCATTCGCTGGCGCGGGCCAGCGGCGGGCGTATCGTCGCATCGGAGGTGCATGGCCTGTGGTGGCGCGGCAGCATGCGCGTGGCACTGACTGACCCCGACAACTCCCGAACCGCGCCCATGCTGCTGCCGGGCCGGGTGGCCTGGCACCTCACTGGCGGGCGCATCGCGCCGCCCACTGCGCTGCTGGCGTTTGAGGCCCCGGCACTGGCCAAGGAGGCACTGCGCCTGGAGCTTGGGATCAAGGGCGTAAGCGATGTAACAATTGTTGTTCAAAAATGGCAGGCGCAGCTTCCGCTCGCACTGTTCCAGGGCTTCGGGGCACCTTGGAACACCCTTGGACTGACTGGAACGTTGTTATGGCAACACGAAGAACTGTCCATGGAATCAAGTACTTCGCGCACAAACTTAAGGGGGCGTGGCACACTGTACGTCCTTGGGGCGCAGAGCAGTGTGTCGCCGCTCAGGCCGCTGGGCAGTTACCGCGTGCAGTGGAACGGGGAGGAGCGCGGAACGCAGTTCAACCTCTTTTCCGAGCAAGGGCCGTTGCTACTGGACGGCAGCGGACAGATGCTGGCCGGCAAGGTGCGGTTTGAAGGCACGGCTAAAGCCGCGGAGGGGTTCGAGCCGGCGCTGGCCAGCCTGCTGGCGGTGATCGGCCGCCGCGAAGGCGGTGTGGTACGGATCCGGGTTTCGGGTTGACGGAATGGCCACAGGGCATTGAGCGATAACGAAGACTGAAGAAAAAGGCATCAGGGTGAGCAACAAGCACGTTGGCCCACAGCGGTTGGAAATGATACTCAATAATGTATATGGCAATAGCTGCTTCATATATAGCCAGCGAAGGCAATATACATTATTGAGTATAATGCTTTGTTTGATCGCAAGCGTAGCGCCTGCGGCATTCATCGCACCGCAGGCCTCAGCGCAGACTCCCTCGCAGGCCGCTGAAAAGCCGGCTCGCGACACCAGCCGCGATCAGGGCGTGACACTGAACCTGCAAAACGTCGATATCGATGCCGCGTCACGCGCGCTGGCGGCGGTGCTGGGCCGCCCGGTGGTGGTGGATCCGCGCGTCAAAGGGCAGATCACGTTGGTGACCGAAGGCCCGGTCACTCGCGACAAGGCGCTGGCGCAATTTGGTGCCAGCCTGCGCGCGCAAGGCTTTGCGATGGTGGAATCCTCCGGCGTGGTGAAGGTAGTGCCCGAGGCGGATGCGAAGCTGCAAGGCGGCAGCGTCGTCGCCGGCGGACCGGGTGTACAGCCGCGCGGCGAGCAGATCATCACGCAAATCATCAAACTCAACTATGAGAACGCGGCCAACCTCGTGCCTATCCTGCGACCCTTGATTGCACCTAATAACACCATCAATGCCAACGTCAACACCAATTCGCTGGTCATTACCGACTACGCATCCAACCTGCGCACCATCGCACGTATCGTCGCAGCCCTGGATGTACCGAACTCCACCGATCTGGAAGTCATTGCGCTCAAGCATGCAGTAGCCAGCGATATTGCGGGCACCGTGGGCCGCCTGGTGGATAGCGGCGCACAGGCTGGCGTGCCCCCGGGTAGCGGCAGCGGGCAGATTCTGGCTGACGTGCGCACCAACAGCCTGATGGTGCGTGCTGCCAACCCGGCGCGTATGGCCCTGATAAAGGCTTTGATTGAAAAACTCGACCAGCCCTCAGGAGGCGGCAATCTGCATGTGGTGTATTTGAAAAATGCGCAGGCGGACAAGCTGGCCGAGATTCTGCGTAACCTGTTGAGCGGCCAGAGCGGCACGGTGGGCACACGCAGCGACGCCCCGCTCAGCTCTGCTCCTGGCGCTGCAGGCGCAACGGGCTCAGGGCAACGTGCTGGAGGAACTGCAGGCGGACCGATTCCCGCGGCTCCCGCCGCATCGCCAGGCGCAGGCAACGTACAGGTTGCGACTGTGGCCAACAGTGGCATAGGCGGCAGCTCTACCACCTCCATCCAGGCGGATCTGGCCAGCAATGCGCTCATCATCACTGCGCCAGAGCCGCTGTACCGTCAACTGCGCGGTGTGATCGACCAGCTCGACTCACGCCGTGCGCAGGTCTACATCGAGGCGCTGGTGGCCGAGGTCAGCAATAGCAAGCTCGACGAGCTGGGCGTGCAATGGCAGGCGATACAACGCAGCAACGACAACCGCGGCGTGTATCTGGGCACCAACCTGCCGCGCTCGGGTGCCAGTCTTCTGGGTCTGCAAGCAGCAGCCGCCGGCGGTGACGCCACAGCCGCGGCCGGTGCGATCGGTGATTTGCGCGGGCTGAACTTCGCCGTCATCCGCCGCATCGGTAACGTCGTGACGATTCCCGCGCTGGCGCGCGCGCTTGAAAGCGTGGGCGGCAGCAATATTTTGTCCACGCCCAACATCCTGGCGCTGGACAATGAAGAAGCCAAGTTCAGCAGCGGCCAGAACGTGCCCTTCGTCACCGGCCAGTTCACCAATACCGGCGCCGGCGGCGGCGGAGCGGTCAACCCGTTTCAGACGATCGAACGCAAGGATGTCGGCATTCAGTTGCGCGTGCGCCCGCAGATCAGCGAAGGCGGCACGATCAAGCTGCAGATTTATCTGGAGGTATCCAGCGTAGCTGAGGGCAGTGGCGCACAGGGCATCATCACCAACAAAAGCTCAATCGAAAACACCATCATCGTGGACGATGGGCAAATGATCGCGCTCGGTGGCTTGCTCAAGGACGGCTTCACACAATCGCAAGACAAATTGCCGCTGCTCGGCGACATCCCGGTGCTTGGCACCCTGTTCCGCTATGAGCGACGCAACCGCGAGAAAGTCAACCTGATGATCTTCCTGCGCCCGGTCGTGCTTCGAGACAGCAGTGCCGCCAGCACGCTGCTGCAAGACCGCTACGAGCTGATGCGCGGCATCACGCGCGAGAATCAGCCCGAGTCGCGGCTATTCGATAACGACCCTGCAGCACCCGTGCTGCCGCCCCTGCCGCCCCCATCGCAGCCGGGCGAACGCAAGCTTACGCCTGCGCAACCCGCGCCCGTTCCCCAGCAAGACAACGAAGAGAAGAAGTAGCCGCATAGTGCCATGTCCGTGCTGGGTATCGCAAGCCGCGCTGCATGGCACACCGTTATACGTCCTGCCTCAGAGCACCGATACTCTATTTAGTACTGTGCCGTTATCGCTCTAAGATATAGCAGTAACTGGCATATGCATTCTCTTGTAAGGTAAGACATTCATCACCCGCAGTGCCTGCCCGCTGGACTGGCCACACTTGCAGCCTCGCCATCGGATTAGCGACGTACTAAGGTGATGCACGCAGGCCGCTGCACAACATGTCATTAACGACGCCGCTGCTGCGTAGGCGCAGCCTTGGGCCGTTTGCCCACGGTCACGTCCACCATGCGCTGGTTAGCGCCCCGCAGCACGGTGAGCTGCGCAGCGCTTCCGGGCTTGAGCGCAGCCACGTTGTTGAGCAAGTCGCTCACTTGCTTGAGTGGCTGACCGTTGACAGCGGTAACGACTTCGCCGGGTTTGAGCCCGGCGCGGTCGGCCGGCCCGCCCTGAATGACGCCCGCAATCACTACACCGGCCGAATCCCCGTTCTTCAGCCCGAATGTTTCGGCCAGCTCGGGGGTGAGCAGTTGCGGCTCGACGCCGATCCAGCCGCGCACCACCTCGCCGTTGCTGATGATTTGCTCCATGACTTGTCGCGCCGTGCTCACGGGAATGGCAAAGCCGATGCCCAGCGAGCCACCCGAGCGTGAGTAAATCGCGGTGTTGATGCCGATGAGGTGGCCGCTTGCATCCACCAAAGCGCCGCCGGAGTTACCGGGGTTGATGGCGGCGTCGGTTTGAATGAAATTCTCAAAGGTATTGATGCCGACTTCGGTGCGGCCCAGCGCGGAAATGATGCCAAGCGTGACGGTTTGCCCAACGCCGAACGGGTTGCCGACCGCCAGCACCACGTCACCCACTTGCGATTTGTCGACACTGCCCAGCGTGATGGCAGGCAGCTTGTCGCCCTGAACGCGCAGCACGGCCAGATCCGTTTCAGGATCCGTACCCACGATCTTGGCATTGAGTTTGCGGCCGTCGGCGAGCATAAGCTCGATTTCATCAACGCCCTCAACCACATGGTTATTGGTGAGCACGTAGCCGTCTGCGCTGACGATGACGCCAGAGCCCAGGCCTGTGAGAGGCTCGCTGCGTACGCCGTCGCCAAAGAAGAAACGGAACAGCGGATCGTTGGCCTGCGGGTTGCGCACAGTCTTGGTGGTGGTAATGCTCACCACCGACGCCACTGCCCTTTTGGCCGCCGCGCTGTACGACAACTGTGCCGTTGCAGCCGCACCCGCGACCGAAGGTGCCGACTCGCGAATGGCCACAATAGAAGGCGCACCGTTATCGCTACGGCCGGCGATCGTGCCCAAGTTAGCCAGCCAGTGCGGCTTGAGCGTGGCCACGACGAACAGCACCGCCAAGGTGACGGTGACAGCCTGCGAGAAAATGAGCCAGAACTTACGCATGGTCGGTATACGCACAATCTGAAGGCAAGGGAATCATGAGCGAGAAAAAAATGTCATCAGCCAACAGTACGGTCGATAGATGGGCACTCGTTGAATATCTGCAAGACTACCTGCAGCTGGAACGCTTCAATGATTATTGCCCAAACGGCCTTCAGGTAGAGGGCACTAACACGGTGCGCCGCATCGCAAGCGGTGTGACGGCGAGTATCGCATTCATCGAAGCGGCGCTTGCCGCCGGGGCTGACACGCTGTTGGTGCATCACGGTTACTTCTGGCGTGGCGAAAGCCCGTGCGTCACCGGGCAAAAGCACCGGCGGCTCAAGGCTTTGCTGGCGGCTGACCTGAATCTGCTGGCCTATCACCTGCCGCTGGATGCGCATCCAGAGGTGGGCAACAACGCGCAACTCGCCGAGCGGTTGGGCCTGGTCACCGAACGCACCACCGGCGAACAGGGGCTAGTGCACTTGGGGCGTAGTACAATGGCGCGTACCTTAGGTGAATTTAGGACCATAGTGAATGTAGTACTCTGACGAGAACCG
>CAYSMM010000132.1:0-6828 GCA_964432095.1 uncultured Burkholderiaceae bacterium
AAGGATTGCCTACAAAGACGCACCCGTGGGGGTGATGCAAACCGCCAACGGCCCGGTCCAGGCGTGGCGCGTGAAGATCGACCGGCTGCGCGTGGGCGAAATCGAAATCAACAATGTGGACGCTGTGGTCAATGCCACGCCACTGCCGTTTGGCCTCTTGGGCATGAGTTTTTTGAGCCGCACCGAGATGAAGCGCAACGGTGAAGAGATGACGCTGATCAAGCGGTTTTAAGTCACTGACGTGTTATCAGTTTTCAAGCGAGTGATTGATCCGTATACTTAATGCTGTATATATGCTTTACTGGATAATAAATAAGCAGTAAAAGCTGTATACAAACAAGAGTATTAGGTAAGTTTCGCAAACTGCCTGCCGCTGACTGCTCGTCACTCACTCGCTTCACGCTTTCTCGCCGAACTTGCGCTCTTTGCCTTCCATCAGGTTGTGGATGTTTTGCTTGTGCCGCCAAATGAGCAGCGCAGACATCGACACAATCGCCAGAGCAGCCGCATTAAAGCCAAAGTTCATCAGCCAGTAGAACACCGCGAACACCGCCGCCGTCATGGATGCCAGCGACGAGTAGCGAAAGAAAAATGCGATGATGGCCCAGCTGAGCGCCGTGGCCAGGCCCATCCATACATTCAGCGCCAGCAGTACGCCCAGGGCTGTGGCCACACCTTTGCCGCCCTGAAACCTGAAGAACACCGGCCACAAGTGGCCCACGAATGCCGCAAGGCCGGCGGCGGCCACGGTGCCGTCGCCATAGCCGTACTGCGGCATGTAGGCCGCTGCCAGGTATACCGGCAACCAGCCTTTGAACGCGTCCAGCACCAGCGTGAGGACAGCCGCAGCCTTGTTGCCCGAGCGCAGCACGTTGGTAAAGCCCGGGTTCTTGCTGCCGTAGGTGCGCGGGTCTTTGTCGCCAAACAGTTTTGTGACGATCACGGCAAATGCGAGCGAGCCGAGTAGATACGACGCAGCCACCACAACGATCGACGCAAGCCAGGGATTGGACATGACATCACTCCTTCAGTGCGCAGTTTACGGCCACGGCTTGCAGCACCTGCACCAGCACCTGCGGCGGGATACCGACGAGATAACCGCGCTGGCCGCCATTGATATAGATTTTTTCAAGCGCGAGGATCGACGCTTCCACATACACCGGCATGGCCTTGCGCATGCCAAAAGGCGATGTGCCGCCCACTTGATAACCGCTGTGCCGCTGCGCCACCTCGGGCTTGCAGGGCTCCACCTTCTTGCAGCCCAACTGCCGCGCCAACGCCTTGGTGCTCACCTGGCAGTCTCCATGCATCAGCACGATCAACGGCTTGGCTTGCTCGTCTTGCATCACCAGTGTTTTGACGACGCAGTGCTCGTCCACGCCCAGCGCGGCAGCGCTTACTGCTGTGCCGCCACGCTCTACATAGGTGTACGGATGCTCGCTGTAGGCGATGCCTGCCTTGCGCAAGGTCTGCGTGGCAGGCGTCAGGCTCACGTGTTTGTCTTTCGTCATACAAAAATCGGCACTCGGGTTAACGGTTAACGGGCAGCATGCGCGGGCAAGCCGCAGAGCTTCGCTGTGCTGGGGTCGGCTTTGAAGCGCATGCAACTTTCATCATGAGAAAACAGCACCGCGCTACACTCAATCACAACCAAGGGACAAAACATGCCGACCAAACCCGGACACGGTGCCACAAAAATCGTTGCCACACTCGGCCCCACCTCGAGCCAGCGCGACATGCTCATCCGCATGATCGAAGCCGGCGTTGACGTGGTGCGGCTGAACTTCAGCCACGGCTCTGCGCAAGATCATATCGACCGCGCAACCCTCGTGCGCGAGGCTGCGGCAGCGGTCGGGCGCGAGGTCGCCATCATGGCCGACTTGCAAGGCCCGAAGATTCGCGTAGGCAAGTTCGAGGCCGGCAAGGTCATGCTCGAACCGGGCCAGCCCTTTGTGCTGGACGCCACATGTGAGCTGGGCAACGGCGAGCGCGTCGGACTGGACTACAAAGACCTGCCCAAAGATGTGATAGCCGGTGACGTGCTGTTGCTCAACGACGGCCTCATCGTGCTGGACATCAAAGCGGTAAAGGGCGAGCAGATTCACACCACGGTGCGGCTGGGCGGTGAGCTGTCCAACAACAAAGGCATCAACAAGCAAGGTGGCGGCCTGAGCGCGCCTGCACTGACGGCCAAAGACATGGAAGACATCAAAACCGCGATGTCGTTTCAGGCCGACTACGTCGCCGTGTCCTTCCCCAAGAACCGCACCGACATGGAGATGGCGCGGCAGTTGTGTAACGTCGCAGCAGCGCCGCACAAACACAAGCCCGGCATGATTGCAAAGATCGAGCGCGCCGAGGCCATTCCGCTACTCGAGGAGATACTCGCTGCCTCTGATGGCATCATGGTGGCACGCGGTGATCTTGCGGTGGAGGTCGGCAATGCGGCGGTGCCCGCACTGCAAAAACGCATGATCAAGCTGGCGCGCGAGCACGACAAAGTGGTGATTACCGCCACACAAATGATGGAAAGCATGATCGTGAACCCGGTGCCCACGCGCGCCGAGGTGAGCGACGTGGCCAACGCCGTGCTCGACGGCACCGACGCAGTAATGCTGAGCGCCGAAACCGCGGCAGGCAGATATCCGCTTGAAACCGTGCAGGCCATGGCTGCAATCTGCGAGGAGGCCGAGCGTGCCGAGGTGGTGCACCTGGATAGCGACTTCGTCAACAAACACTTCAAGCGCATCGACCAGTCGATTGCGATGGGCGCGCTGTTCACTGCGTTTCACCTCGGCTGCAAGGCCATCGTCGCGCTTACCGAGAGCGGCTCCACTGCGCTATGGATGAGCCGCCAACGCATCCACGTGCCCATTTACGCGCTATCGCCCAAGCCGTCCAGCCTGAGAAAAATGGCGCTGTACCGCAACGTGCGGCCGGTGCTGATGGACACTTCGCACAACCGCGACGAGGCGCTGGCGCAAGCCGAAATCCTGCTCAAGAAGCGCGGTGAGCTGAATGTGGGCGACTTCTACGCCATCACCTGTGGCGAGCCCATGGGCGCGCCCGGTGGCACCAACATGCTGAAGATTGCGCAGGTTACTTAACACGAAGGTGGTCAAGCTACCGAAAAGTGAAGACTTTCCAAAGAGACGCTGAGACGCAGAGCAAGGACGAGGTAGCAGTGAGACTGCTTGCTGCAATGGAGTCTTAACTCCCTCTGCAGCCTGCGGGGTGAATGCGGATGAGGTTTGTGTGCCTGCGCACACAAACCCCGCCGCAGCGACAACACCTGCAAGCGCGAGACCCCGGGTTGGGGTGAGGGCCAGTCAAGGCACGCTGACCGCTAACCCTCTCTACACTCAGATTAGCCCCAAGCCGTTACCCCTGCGCAGGCAGCCATTCAGCGCGTGAGTTAACTTCAAGTCACCCTAAATCACATCAAATCACGTAATACCTTGCGCTGTATCTTGCCGGTTGTGGTCATGGGCAGGGCGGAAACGAACACAATCTCCTTGGGGTATTCATATGGCGCAAGCTGTCCGCGTACGTGCTGCTGAATGCTTAGTTCAAGTTCAGCCGTGCCCTCAACACCGGCTTGCAGCACGATATAGGCTTTGACCACGTTGCCCTTTTCAGCATCCGGCTTGGGCACGACTGCCGCTAGCGCCACAGCAGGATGCTTGACCAGGCAGTTCTCGATTTCGCTGGGCCCCACGCGGTAGCCGCTGACCTTGAACACGTCATCGCTGCGGCCCTGATACCAAAAATAGCCATCAGCATCCTGCACCGCCACATCACCCGTGCGGCACCAATTGCCGGTGTACTTCTTGTGGGTCGCAGCCTCGTTGTTCCAGTAGCCAAGGAAGAACACCGGGTCGGCATGACCGTGGATGTCGTAGCGGTTCACCGCAACATCGCCTGGCTCACCGGGTGGCAGCTCACGGCCTTCGTCGTCGATCACCGCAACGCGGTGACCCGGGTACGCGCGCCCCATGCTGCCGGCCCGCGCAGGCCACATGCGCGCGCAGTTGCCGACGATGTAGTTGATCTCGGTCTGACCAAACATCTCGTTGATCGTCACACCCAGTGCCTGCTCGCCATACGCGAACACCGCATCACCCACCGCCTCGCCCGCGCTCATGATGGCCTGCAACTTGAGCGAGAACTGCTCGCGCGGGCGTGGGTCGGCCTTCATCATCTGCTTGAGCGCCGTAGGAAACAAAAAAGTGTGCGTCACACCGTAGCGCTGCATGAGATCAAACGCCTTGCCGGCAGAGAACCGGCCCTGATAGCCGACGATGGGCACGCCAAAGTAAAGCGACGGCAACAAGGCATCCATCAGTCCGCCCGTCCAGGCCCAATCTGCTGGAGACCAGAAGACGCTTCGCGTCTTAGGTCTCCGCAGATTGGGCTGTGCCCCTGCCTCATGTTTACCGCTGTGCGCTGGATCAAATCCCAGCCAGTTCTGGCTGGCAACAAAGCCTGTGAGGTTGCCGATAAGCGCGCGGTGCGGTATCAGCGCCCCTTTGGGTGGCCCGGTGGTTCCGCTGGTATAGATGAGCACGGCTGCATCGTCTGCATGCGTATCGATACCCGTAAACGGTTGCGGACTTGCACCGCCAAGTAGCGTGCTCCAGTCCACATCACCACGGCCTTGCGCATCACCTGCGGCAATCACGCACCGTACGCTTGGGCATTGCTCGCGAATGGACAGGAGATTGCTGAGGCTCGTCTCATCGCAAATTGCCACCACGGCTGCGCTGTCTAGCAGGCGGTACTGAAGCGCCTCGGGGCCAAACAGCATGGAAAGCGGCATGGCCACAGCGCCCAGCTGATACACCGCAATATGGGCAATCGCCGTCTCGGCGCGCTGCGGCATCACAATGGCCACACGGTCGCCGCGCTTCACCCCCAGGCGCGATAGCGCATGGCTAAGCCTGTCGGCCTGCGATTGCAGCGCGGCATATGTCAACTGGCTGCGCGTGCCCTTCTCATGCTCGGTGTAGATGGCTACTCGCCCGGCATGCTGCGGATGCGCGGCCCAGCGCGTGCTGCACACCTGCGCGATGTTGAATCGCTCGGGCACATGCCAGCGGAAGTTGTTATAAAGCTCGGCATAACGGTCTTGCATCAAACCAATGTATCAACCACAGCGCATCAGTACCTCCGAGTTTTTACTCATTCGCGGCCTGCGCACGCATTTGCGTTGCTGGGGTGGCGCTGACAAGCCTTTACTGTTGCTGGTGCACGGCTGGATGGACGTCGGCGCTTCGTTCCAGTTCTTGGTGGATGCGTTGAGCGATGCGTTCTTTGCCACGCATCGCATCGTTGCGCCAGACTGGCGCGGCTATGGCCTCACCGATCGCCCGCAGGCCGATTGCTACTGGTTCCCCGACTACGTGGCCGATCTCGACGCGATTGCGCACCACTTGAGCCCCGATACCCCGTTCAAGCTGGTGGGCCACAGCATGGGCGGCAATGTGGCCATGCTGTATGCCGGCGTGCAGCCAGCTCGCGTGTCGCACCTCGTCAACCTCGAAGGTTTCGGCATGCCGCGCACAAAGCCCGAGCAGGCCCCCAAGCGATACGCGCAGTGGCTGGCAGAACTGCGCGACGGCGCATCGATGAAGCCCTATACATCGCTGACCGAAGTTGCCACACGGCTGATGAAGAACAACCCGCGGCTTGAGGCCGACAAGGCTGCATGGCTGGCGCAGCACTGGGCTAAAGCCGACGCGCAAGGCCTGTACCACGTGCTGGGCGATCCAGCCCACAAGATCACGTATCCGGTGCTGTATCAAGCCGACGAGGTCATGGCCTGCTGGCGGCAGATCACCGCGCCAGTGCTCACGGTAGAAGGCAGTGCTACCGAAGTCACGCGGTTTTGGGGCAACCGCTACACGGTCGAGGAGTTTCACGAGCGCTTACGCGCCGTACCCCACCACAGTCTCTCGGTCATCGAGGGTGCTGGCCACATGCTGCATCACGAGCAGCCTGCGCAACTGGCACGCCTGATCGAGGCACATGTGGCTTGAATGATCGATTAAGCCACTCATCAGCCCAACACTACTTTAATACTCAATATACTATACTGCCGTTACCGGTATTCATTAATGAATGAAAGTTTGTATACAGTCTTGTGTATCAGCACATTCTTGTATACAGACAATGACTCGTGCCGCAAGTAGCGATGGCCGCCAACCCTTAAAATTCATTTGTGAGTTCGTCGCATCAACCTTCCTCAAGCCTGCACTGCCTCAACGCTGATTTGCACAGTCACTCCACCGCCAGCGATGGGACACTCGCACCGGCACAGGTGGCGGAGCGCGCGCATGCCAACGGGGTAGAGCTGTGGGCATTGACCGATCATGACGAGTTGTCCGGCCTGGCCGCCGCCGGCGACGCAGCACGTGCAATCGGTTTGCGCTTTGTGGCCGGCGTAGAAATCAGCGTGAGCTTTGCGCACGAAACGGTGCATATCGTTGGCTTGGGCATTGACCCGTACAACACCGCTTTACGCGTAGGGCTTGACGACACACGCGCTAGCCGCGACCGCCGTGCGCGCGAGATGGGTGCGCAGCTGGCGCGCGTGGGCATCAGGGGTGCGTATGAAGGCGCGCTGCAGTACGCTGGCAACCCAAGGCTGGTCTCGCGCACACACTTCGCGCGTTTTTTGGTTGAGCAAGGCATTTGCAGCAGCGTGCGCGACGTGTTTGGCCGCTACCTCACCGAGGGCAAGCCCGGCTATGTGCCGCAGCAATGGGCCAGCCTGCGCAATGCCGTGGCGTGGATCCGCGGCGCAGGTGGCGTAGCAGTCATCGCACA